>JAIXRU010000103.1 GCA_027485045.1 Opitutaceae bacterium
CTTGGTCGGTCCGTTCTGCGACGCCATGCGCGCCAAGGGCATCCACCCCGGCCTCTACTACTCGCACCTCGACTGGACCCACCCCGACTACCCCACCGTCTTCAAAGCCGACGGCTCCCCCCCCGACCCCACCCATCCGGGCATGAAATACGCCTACCCGGTCAACCAGCCGGAAGACCCCGCCCGCTGGGAAAACTTCCTCCGCTACCACCGCCTCCAGTTACGCGAACTCTGCGAACGCTACTCACCCGACCTCCTTTGGTTTGACGGCGACTGGGAGCGCACGCCCGAACAGTGGCGCTTCCGCGAACTGCGCGACCAGCTCCACACCTGGCGCCCGGGCGTCATCCTCAACAACCGCATGGGCACCTACGGCGACTACGCCACCCCCGAGCAGGGCATCCCCCTGCAGGCTCCCGCCGGTCCTTGGGAGCTCTGCATGACCATGAACCGCAGTTGGTCTATGGCCACCGACCCGTCCTACAAGACCACCGCCGAACTCCTGCGCATCCTCATCGAATGCGCCGGCATGGGCGGCAACTTCCTGCTCAACGTCGCCCCGCTGTCCGACGGCACCATCTTCTACGACCAAGCCCGCATCCTGCGCGAGATCGGTGCCTGGCTGCGCCCCCACGGCGAAGCCATCTACGACACCGTCGCCGGCCTGCCTGCCGGACACTTCTACGGCCCCAGCACGCTCTCCGCCGATCGCAAGACTCTCTACCTCTTCCAACTCGACCGCCCCCAGGGTGAAATCGCCGTCAAGGGCATCCGCAACCCCATCCGCTCCGCCACCGTGCTCGGCGCCGACGGCACCCAGCTCACCCGGCGCATCAGCGGCGGCGCCGGTTGGGCCAACATCCCCGGCGTGCTCTGGCTCACTTTGCCCGACACCGCCCTCCGCCCCCACGCCCCCGTCATCAAACTCGAGTTCGACGCCCCCCTCGACCTCTACACCGGCCACGGCCAGGTCATCACCCAAAACTGATCCTGCCCGGACTGAGAGCGACCGCAACAGAGTTAACTCCCATGCAAATTTCACCCCTCGACCGCCAGCCCTGGCTAGGCCAAGCCGCAGCCAGGGCCGATGTGATCTCCAACGGCGACAGCCCGGCCGTCCGATAAACTCAAACGTCCTCACAAACCATACGCATCATGAAAATCGTCAAAATCTCAACCGCCGTTGTTGAAGCCAACTTCCACTGGACCTACGTCCGCATTTATAGCGATCTCGACGGTGGTGTTTATGGCACGGGCGAATGTTTCTTCGCCCCCGGCCTGCCCCACATCATTCAGGAATTCGAGGGAATTCTGATCGGCGAGGACTTCCGCAACATCGAACGGTTGGTTGAAAAAATGCGCTGGGCGGCGTCCGGTGCCGGATCGCTGGGCGGCATCATCTGGAATGCGATCACGGGCATCGAGGCCGCACTCTGGGATTTGAAAGGAAAAGCGCTGGGCCTGCCGGTGTATGAATTGCTTGGGGGAAAGTTCCGCGACCGTGTCCGCATCTACCTTGACTGCCACGCCGACGGTGCGCTGGAGGCGCTTTCCCCGTTGCTCCAACCCAGCACGCCATCATGGGATAAAACCGGGCAGGGGCACGCTGGTCTGGACCGTGCAGCCATCATCGAAGCCTCGTCCGCCCGGGCCAGAGCGATGGCCAAGCTCGGATACACCGCATTGAAATTTGATCTCGACCTGCCCGACACCCGCTTCGATTCGCCCGATGGATACGCCCTGACTTCCCGCGACATGGACTGGATGATCCAACTCGTCCACGGCGTGCGCTCCGCCGTCGGAGGGGACGTGGATCTCGCCTTCGATGCCCATTGGCGCTACCGTCCGAACGAAATCCTTCAGGTCATGCGCGCCATCGAGGACTGTCGCCTGCTTTGGTTGGAAGATCCCGTGCCGCCACACGACATGGCTTCCTTGCGCTACCTGCGCGACCATACCAGCACCCCCATCGGCACCGGTGAAAACCTCCAACTGCGCCAGGGTTTCCAGCAACTCATTCACGAGGATCTGGCGGATGTCGTCGCCCCCGACCTCCAGAAAGCTGGTGGCCTTGCCGAATCCCGCAAGATTGCTGCCATGGCTGACCTCGCCAATAAGCCCATCGCGCCGCACATGATCGGCAGCCCGCTGGCGCTCATGGCCTCCTGCCATTTCGCCCTTACCATTCCCAACTTTCTCGCCTGTGAGTTCCACGCGCACGATGTCCCGTTCACCCATGAACTCATCCAGGGTGGCACTGGCTCATGGTTCCAGCCGGGCTGGGTTACGCCGCTGGAACGTCCCGGGTTCGGCATCGAACTTGATGAGCAGGTCGCGCAGAAGCACGCCGTGGCCGGCACCCGCTGGTTTGACAAAATTTGAAAGGCTTTCCTGATATGAGACTTTCCCAAAAAACCGCTCTGATCACAGGAGCCACCCGCGGCATCGGCGCCGAACTGGCCCGCGCTTTCGCCCGGGAAGGCGCAAATGTATGGCTGCATGGCCGTGAGAGCGCCCTTGGCGAAGCCCTCGCCGCCGAGATTGGCGGACGCTTTGTCGCCGCCGACCTAGCCGATACCGACGCGGTGAATCGGCTCATAAAAACCATGCTCCACGAGTGCCCCTCGCTGGACGTTCTCGTAAACAATGCGGGCATGGAAGTCGTCATGCCATTTCCTGAATTCGACTTCGGCAAACTGGACCGGATGTGGTCGGTCAACGTGAGCGCCGCGGCACGGCTCATTCATGGACTGCTTCCCGCCCTGCGCGCCTCCGGTGCGGCCTCGGTCATCAATGTCACATCCATTCACCAGACGGTGCCCTATCCGCATAACGCGGCTTACTGTATGACCAAGGCGGCTCTTGGCATGTTGACACAAGTGCTGGCCATCGAACTGGCTCCCTTGGGTATCCGGGTGAACAACCTGGCACCCGGTGCGGTCGAGACAGACATCAATCGCGAGGTGGTCGAAAGTATGCGGGAACAGTTCGCCGAATGGATTCCCGCCGGACGGGTCGCGCAACCTTCCGAAATGTCTGGCGCCGCCATTTTCCTGGCCTCCGCCGATTCGGGCTATGTGACCGGCAGCACACTCGTCGCTGATGGCGGGTATTCTCATAACCTCGTGCGCTATCGTCCATGATCAACAATAGCCCACAACCGAAAAGACTAACCTCGCCCTGCGCCGCTTTGGGCGAAGGTCCAGTCTGGCATCAAGATGCGCTCTGGTGGGTGGACATCGAAGCGGGGGCGCTTTATTGCAACGCCTCCGATGATGGTTGCCGACTGGTAACTCGCTTTGGGGATAGCCTGGGTTGCGTCATTCCGCGGGCCGGGGGCGGCTGGATTGCTGGGCATGGTTCCCGTCTGGCTTGGCTGGGAGCCGATGGTTGCGCTGGCAAATTCATGGATCTCCCCCGCGAAAGTGCCCTGACCCGCTGCAACGACGGCAAAGCGGATGCGGCGGGGCGCGTCTGGATCGGCACCATGGCCCGGAATGCCCAAGGGGCGCTTGGCTCGCTTTACCGGATTGACCCCGATGCCTCCGTTCACGTCATGCTGACCGGCTTGGGTATTGCGAACGGGTTGGCATGGAGTCCCGACGGACGGTTGTTCTATTTCGTGGACAGCCCTCGGCAGGAAGTGTCCGTTTTTGAATTTGACCCGCGCAACGGCGAATTGGGTGAGCGACGCGCGTTTGCCGCCATCCTGCCGGAGATGGGAATCCCGGATGGATTGACGGTGGATTCCTCCGGCGACCTCTGGTTGGCACTGTGGGGTGGTGCCTCTGTCCTCCGATTGGATGGGAAGACCGGGCAAATCCTCAACCGTTATCCCTTGCCGGTTCCGCATGTCACTTCATGCGGCTGGGGTGGTTCGGATTTTTCGACTCTCTACATCACAACGGCTTCGACCGCGTTGGACGAGGCCGGGCGCGCCGCTCACCCCGATGCGGGTGCCTTGTTCTCGCTCCGAATCCCGGGAATCACAGGATCGCCCGTCACCCTCGCAAATTTATGAACCTGCCCGACATACCCGATAACGACCACGACCTGTTCGCTCTCATGAAAAAAGATCTCTTCACCGCCGTTGTGGGCGATGTGTTGGATGCCGCCGGACACACGCGGCAATTCCTACCTCCGGAGATCCGCGCCATCCAGCCAGACATGCTGCTGTGCGGTCGCGCCATGCCAGTCCTGGAGGCGGACGCGTTCACCGAGGAAGTCGCGCATTTGGGGACAAAGCTGCCTTTCGGCATCATGTTCCGTGCCCTCGACGATTTGAAAACCGACGAAGTCTATATCTGCACCGGTTCGTCCTTTGACTACGCCCTGTGGGGCGAGCTGATGAGCACCCGCGCCCTGCACCTCGGCGCGGTCGGTGCCGTGGTGAATGGATTCCACCGCGACACCCGAGGCATTCTCAAACTCGGTTTCCCCACATTTTCGCGCGGATCCTACGCACAGGATCAGCGCGTGCGCGGCCGCGTCATTGACTTCCGCTGTCCGCTGGCTTTCGCAAACGGTGTCCGCGTCACCCCGGGCGATGTTCTCTTCGGCGACATGGACGGAGTGGTGGTCATTCCTCGTGTCGATTTGCGCGATATCGTTCAGGCCGCGCTCGAAAAAGTTTTCGGGGAAAACAAGGTTGCCTCGGCGATCAGGGCGGGAATGTCCACGCAGGAGGCGTGGGACACCTATGGCATCATGTAATTTTCAACCCAGAGTTTCAGCTATGATCAATGTATCCCCATCCTCCACCAAAGCCACCCTCCGCCACCCGTGGAAGCGCCTCATCACCGTCGGGCGCGCCTACGAGCTCCTTCGCCACGATCTTCTCGAACACCTGCGCATCTTGCAGGAGCGCATCAGCTTCGACTACACCCGCTTCCACGCGATTTTCCACGACGAGATGCAGGTCTATACCGAAGACACGGAGGGTCGCCCGGTTTACCAGTGGAAGCATGTGGACAGGATCCTCGACGACACCCGCGCGCTCGGCCTGCGCCACGTGATCGAACTCAATTCGATGCCGCGCCTGCTGGCGTCCGGCGACCAGACGATCTTCAACTTCAAGATGAACGTCACGCCGCCGAAGTCGCTGGAAAAATGGGCCGCACTCGTCACGGCGTTCGTCGCACACCTCGTCGAGCGCTACGGCCTCGCGGAAATCCGGCAATGGTATTTCGAGTGCTGGAACGAGCCGGATCTCGGCGGATTCTGGACCGGCACCCAAGAGGATTATTTCCGCTTCTACGCCGCATCGGCGCGGGCGGTGAAGGCCGTCCATCCCGACCTGCCCGTGGGCGGGCCCGCCACCTCGCGCGGCCAGTGGGTGGCCGACTTCATCCGCTTCTGCCGCACGGAAAACGTGCCGATGGATTTTGCCTCCACGCACCAGTATCCGCAGGACGAATACTGCCTCTACGAAGACCGCAAGGGCTCGCCCCATGACCCCGACCAGTTCTTCATCGATAGCATCCGCGACGTGCGGGCGACCGTCGATCGCGAGGCCGGCGACGGATTTCCGCTGCTCTACACCGAATGGAACACGCAGAACGCCGCGCCCGGACGCGCGGTAACGTGGTCGCGCAATCCCGACCTCGACACGATCTACTCCGGTTCGTCGGTCCTGCATTACATGGCGCATCTCGATGGGGCGGCCGACATGTTCGGCTGGTGGACGGCCTCCGACCTCTTCGAGTTTCAGGGCGAACCGGTCGGCATGCCCACTGCCGCCTTCAGCAGCGGCTACGGTTTGCTCTCCGTGCGCGGGACACCCAAGCCCGCATTCCACGCGCTGCGATTTCTGTCCCTCATGACTGGCGACCTCATGGATGTTGGGCTGCCCAACGAACGCCCTCGCCATGCCAACGTCCTCGTCGTGAGCTTCCCTGATCGCGTGCGCCTGCTCGCCTGGAACCACCAGTCCAATGCCGAGCCCTCGCAGGGGGACTGGACACCCAGAGTCCGCATCCAGCTTCCTCCGACATTGGCTGCGGCCGGTGAAATCCAGCAGATCGTCTTGCAAGTGAAGCCCGGTCAGGGCGCGGCCTACGAAACCTGGCTGGAAATGGGCCGCCCGCAAAACCTCACCCGCACGGAAGAAGAAGCTCTGCGCCTCGCGGCCGAGCCATCCGCCAGCATCCGCCGCATCACCGTCGGTGGTGGCTTCGCGGAGTTGGATCTCTCACTGGGCCACTGCGAGTTTGCCTTCGTCGAATTCTCGCTTGCCGGCCAGCCATCCAAGGAGAGGGCGGAGGAGTGTGCCCATGAGACGTTGAATGATCTCCTTAGCTATCGTCAGCCGACGGGAACCAACTAACGCACTTAGTTTTCAAATCTAAGTTGTGATCAGTTCGTCGAGAGATTTCTCAGACCAAAAAAGCGATATCCAGATGGAGCAAACCATCCACAATCCGATCCTGCCGGGGTTTAATCCCGACCCTTCCATCCTCCGCGTCGGCGACGATTACTACATCGCCACCTCGACCTTCGAGTGGTTCCCCGGCGTGCAGATCCACCACTCGCGTGACTTGATGAATTGGCGGTTGCTCACCCGTCCGCTGACCCGAGTCAGTCAGCTCGATATGCGCGGGGTCGGCAATTCGATGGGGGTATGGGCACCGTGTCTGTCCTATCACGAGGGCACCTTTTATCTCATCTACACCGACGTGAAGACGATGATCCCCGGGCCGATGGACTGCCACAACTACGTCGTCACCGCCCCCGCCATCGACGGCCCTTGGAGCGAGCCCACCTACCTGCACTCCCTCGGTTTCGACCCCTCCCTTTTTCACGACCGCGACGGCCGCCAGTGGTTGCTGGCCATGACCACGGAGCACCGCCCGGGACGCCCAGATTTCGGCGGCATCATCCTGCAGGAATACGACTCAACCACCAAGAAACTGGTCGGGCCGATGACCAACATCTTCAGCGGCCGCCTAGGGGCCACTGAAGGTCCACACCTGTATTGGCGCGACGGCTGGTATTACCTCGTCGTCGCCGAGGGTGGCACTGGCGCGGGCCACGCCATCAATGTCGCGCGCTCGCGGGACATCACCGGACCCTACGAGGCCGACCCCGCCGGCCTGATGCTGACCAGCCGCTTCACCCCCGAACACCCCCTGCAATGCGCCGGACACGGTTCCTTTGTCGAAGCCCAGGACGGCAGTTGGTGGTGCGCCCACCTGTGCACCCGCAGCAACACCGGCCTGCCCGCCGCCGCCCGCCTAGGACGCGAAACCGCCCTGCAGCCGATGCATTGGAGCGCCGACGGCTGGCCACGGCTGTCCGCACCCAACAACCTCCCCCTCGTCACCACCGCGGTCCCCGACTTGCCCCCGCAACCGTGGCCGCAGAAGCCCGCCCGCGATGACTTCGACGGACCGCTCCTCAGCGACGACTGGCAGTCCCTGCGCGTGCCCATCACCCCCGACTGGGCCGATCTTGGCGCACGTCCCGGCTGGCTGCGCCTGCGCGGTCGCGACAGCCTGCGCTCCCTCTTCGAGCAAAGCCTGCTCGCCCGCCGTCTCGAACACCGCACGGCCACCATCACCACCTGCATCGATGCCAACCCCGACCACCCCAAACGCATGGCCGGCTTGGTGTTCATCTACGACGTGCGCACCTGGAGTTTCCTCCACCTGCGTGGCGACGAAGCCTATGGCAGCGAACTCGTGCTCACCCACTGCCGCGGCGGCGCATTGCGTCAGGAACTAGCCTGGGCCCATCCCCGGCAGGTGTTTCCGCTCACTTGGATGCGCTTGGAAATCGGCGCCACCGAGACCCGTTTCCTGATGTCCCACGACGGCGAGAGCTGGAACCAGGTCGGCGCTCCGTTCCCCGCCGCCGAGATCAGCAGTGCAGGCTTCACCGGCCCCTTCGTCGGCCTGAGCTGCCAGGACGGCGTGGACCGCTCCTGGTGCGCCGACTTCGACTGGTTCAGCTACAGCGGGGCCGACCTGCCCACCGTCTGAAGTTACCCCCCCCTCCGGTCACACCTCCCAGCGCTAAGCTCCCTTCCGCGCTCCCTTAATCCATGAGCACTTCCGTCGTCCCATCCGCCACCACCTCCGCTCCCGACATGACTTGGTTCAACAACGCCAAGTTCGGCATCTTCGTCCACTGGGGCATCTACGCCGTCGGCCAATATCCCGAATCCTGGTCGTTCTTTAACCACGGCAATCCGGGCCAGGACCCCGACGACTC
>JAIXRU010000264.1 GCA_027485045.1 Opitutaceae bacterium
GATTAAGATCATGGAGCTACCGGAAGAACTGATGCCCGTTTTGACTGCCCTGCGTCGCGTGGGGCGTCCCCGTGTGGTCGGCGGTGCGGTGCGGGATTGGTTGTTGGGCTTGCCGGCCAAGGATTTGGATCTGGAGGTCGGCGAAGCTTCGTTCGAGGATCTGCATCGGGTGCTGGCTCCATTGGGCGCGACCGACGTGGTGGGTCGGAGTTTTGGGGTCATCAAGCTGCGGCTGGCTTCCGGGGTGGAATACGACATCTCGCTGCCGAGGCGCGAATCGAAGACGGGGGCGGGGCATCGGGGCTTCGCGGTGGCGCCCGATCCCGCCTTGAGCGATGCGGAGGCGGCTGCGCGGAGGGATTTTACGGTGAACGCGTTCGCGTGGGATCCCTTGGCGCGGACCCTGATCGATCCGCACGGCGGCGAGGCGGATCTGCGGGCGGGGCTGCTTCGTCATACGAGCACGGCATTTGCGGAGGATCCCCTGCGCGTGCTGCGCGGCATGCAGTTGGCGGGGCGCTTTGGCTTTAGAATGGATGATGCGACGGCGGAGCTTTGTCGCTCGATAGCCCCGACGTTTGCGGAATTGCCGGTGGAACGGGTCTGGCACGAGTGGGCCAAGTGGGCGGAAAAGTCCGCGCGGCCTTCGTGCGGTTTGGCGGTTTTACAACAGACGGGGTGGCTGGCGCATTTCCCCGAGTTGTCCGCGCTGGTCGGGTGCCCGCAGGATCCGGGGTGGCATCCGGAGGGCGATGTGTGGGTGCATACCGGGTTTACCTGCGATGCTTTGGCGGCGGATCCTGAGTGGCAGGCGGCAACACCGGTGCGTCGATTGCGGCTGATGTTGGCCGCGCTGTTGCACGATGTGGGTAAACCGGGCTGCACCCGGCGGGAGGAAAAGGCGGGACAACTACGTTGGGTGAGTCCGGGGCATGAGCCAGCCGGGGTGCCCTTGGCGGAGGCTTTTTTGCGGCGTATCGGTGCGCCGAACGAACATGCGGCGACGATCACGCCCTTGATTGCCAACCACATGGTGCATCATCACGGCGGCCCGGAGGGGCTGAGTGACAACGCCATTCGCAGGCTGGCGCGGCGGCTGCATCCGGCGACGATTGCGGATTTGGCGCTGATTATGCGTGCGGATAGCAACGGGCGACCGCCGCTGCATTCGCCGGAAACGCTGAGATTGATCGCGCGCTTGCGGGGGAGAGCCGAGGAACTGGCGCTGGTGGATGGCGCGCCGCGCCCGATTTTGTTGGGCCGCCACTTGATCGCGGCCGGACTCCAGCCTGGGCCGGAGTTTAAGGCGTTGTTGGAAAAAGCGTTTAACGCGCAACTGGATGGTTTTTTCAGTGATGAAGCGGCTGCGCTCCTGTGGTTGAGAAATCATTTGCCGGTTTCCGGGGCGTGACAGATCGCCTCGCGCGGCCAAAGGTGAGCGGTTTAGTCCTAGTAACCAGTCAGGCTCGTCTCGACCTTAGGTTGGAGGCTGCGCTTACTCACCCTTTTCCCATGTCCACCCAACTCGACCAACTCAAGCAGTTCACCATCGTGGTCGCCGACACCGGCGACTTCCAAAGCATGAAGGCTTTCGCTCCTCGCGATGCCACTACCAACCCCTCGCTCATCCTCAAGGCCGCCGCCATGCCCGAATACGCGGCCCTGCTCGACAAGGCCATCGCCGACGCCGGTGCCGACGCCCGCCTCGATCAAGTGATTGACCGCTTGCTGGTCGTTTTCGGTCTCGAAATCCTCAAAATCGTCCCCGGACGCGTTTCCTCCGAAGTGGATGCCCGTCTGTCGTTCGACACCCACGGCACCCTCGTCAAGGCCCGTGAGATCATCGCGCTCTACGAAAAGGCCGGCATTTCCAAGGACCGCGTGCTGATCAAAATCGCTTCCACTTGGGAAGGCATCAAGGCGGCCGAGATCCTCGAAAAGGAAGGCATTCACTGTAACCTCACCCTCCTTTTCAGTTTCGCCCAGGCGGTGGCCTGTGCTGAGGCCGGGATCACGCTCATCTCGCCCTTCGTTGGGCGCATTCTCGACTGGCACAAGGCCAAGACCCCTGCCGCCGATTTCACCGGCGCGAAAGATCCCGGCGTCATCTCCGTCACCCAGATCTACACCTATTATAAGAAATTCGGCTACAAGACCGAGGTGATGGGCGCGTCCTTCCGCAATAAGGGCGAGGTGCTCGAACTCGCGGGCTGCGACCTGCTCACCATCGCTCCGACCCTGCTGGCCGAGCTCGCCGCTAGCAGCGAGCCCGTGGTGCGCCAACTCGATCCGGTGTGCGCCGCCGCCGCCACGCTCAAGCAGGTCTCGTTCGACGAAAAGGCCTTCCGGTTCGCGATGAACGAAGACGCCCTCGCCACCGAAAAGACCGCCGAGGGCGTGCGTCTTTTCAGCGCCGACATCGTGAAGCTGGAGCAACTCATCGCCAGCAAACGCAAGTAACACCGTTACGGTTGCACAGCACGCAGCGCATAAAGATTCACCCCGAGCCGCCCGGTGCGGACCGGGGTGTTTTGTTTTCACCGGCTCGACATTAGCCCGTGCTCACTTCCACTCGCGTCCATGCTTCGCGCCTTTCAGTGGGACCTCGCCCGCCAAGTCGAGCGACTCGACCACCTCTTAGAACTTCTGCCCCGCTATGCCGCGTGGGGTTATCAACGTCTCTACCTGCATCTCGAAGACGCGGTCGATTATCCCTCTCTGCCCGGCGTTGCCCGGGCCGACGCTTATTCTTGGGCGCAATTTAGCCGACTCGTCGCCGCCGCGACCGCGCACGGCATCGCGGTGGTGCCGATCGCGAACCTGCTCGGCCACACCCAGTATTTGATCAAAACCGACGCGTGGCGCGACCTGAATGAGCTACGCGATCCGGCCACTGGCGAGGCCCTGCCTGCGGGCCAGATTTGCCCCTTGCATCCGCGCCTGCCCGAGTTGGTGGAGAAACTCTTTCGCGATCTCGCTCCGCTGTGCACGGCGGGCGAGATACACTGCGGACTCGATGAAAGTTTTCACCTCGGGAAACATCCCCTCTCCTGCGCTGAAGTGGCGGAGATCGGCCTGGCTGCGCATTTCGCCGGACACGTAAATCGGCTTCGAGTTTCCGCCGCCCGCCACGGGCTGCGCCTCGGATTATGGGCCGATATGCTGGCTCTGTTGCCCGAAGCAATCACACACCTGGCCATAGCCCCCCATTCTTCCTCCCCATCCCCAGCACCCGGCCCGAGCTCGGTCCCGGCAAAGTGTAACCAATTTGGTTACACTTTGCCGGGACCGAGCTCGGGGGGGGCACCCGGGTTGGTGGCTTACGATTGGTATTACCACCCGTTTGGTCGCAGACCGCGTCTGGAGCTGCGCACTTTTGCCGAATATGACCTCGCTCCGGCGCTGGCCGCGGCGGGAATCGACTACTGGGCCTGTCCGATGAACGGGGCTTTCCGGCACGAAGTCGCGCCGGTTTGGACCGACCGCCTGCAGAATCTCGTCGACTGGTGGCGTCGCGCGAAGACGACTCGAGCGGCTGGGTTTTTGGTGACGAGTTGGGAGCCCTACCGTCTCTCGTTGCCCACGACCACTCTGATGGACGCGGCCGCAGCGTCTTTGTGGCTTGAACCCGAACGGCCCTGCGATCCTGCCAGTTTGCTCGCCGCCGGACTGCGGCGTTTCTGCGCATCCACGCTGCAACCACGCCGAAGCGCCACGCTGACCCCGGCAAAGTGTAACCAATTTGGTTACACTTTGCCGGGGTCGGGGGCGTTGGTGGAAGAGGGGAAATCGGATGGGGAGTGGGGAGCTGAGGGAGAGGGAGCGGGACTGGGGAGGGCGGCGGAGCGGGAGTTGGCCAGGCGCTTGCTCGTTTCGGATGCGGCTGCGTTTGTCGGCAATTCGCGGTGGGAGATTAATCTTGGCTGGGCCGCCGTTGGCGCCCGGCGCGACAGCGGTGCGTTCTACGCCCGCGCCGCCCGGCAACTGGAGCGTCTCGCCGCCACGCCCGCCCTTGTCTCAGGCGCATTGCCCGCCTTGCGCGCCACGCTGCTGTTTCAGACTTACCTGGCGCGTCGAGAGGTCTTCGTGCGGACCGCCGCCAGTCTGGTCCACCGGCTGCGGCGCCAAGCCGGACAAGCTCGCACGCAAACCGCGGTCGTCGCGCTGACTGAAGCGTGCATCGATTTTTCGGCCAGGCTGCGTGCGGCGCATTCGGCCGCCCGGGCGATGTGGGTGGCCTCTCGCCCGGCCGCGAGCTTCGCCACGTCGCAAAACTCCCGTGTGCTCGCGGCCGACGCGGAGCGTTTGCGCGCGCTGCGAGCTTGGCTGCGCGCGGCGTCTCGCGATCCGCAGGCGGCGTTTCTGCCGTCTCCTGTCGCGGGGCGCTGGACGCTGCGTTTCACGCTGCATCACTTCGCGCCCTGTCACCAAAAAGTAGTGGTGGAGCAACAACAGCCCGACGGCGCCTGGCGCGAGCTTTACGGGCGGGTTTTGATCGAGTTTCGCGCCGCCGCCGCCCGCGCCCACACGCCGCAGTTGCGTTTTGAGCTGGCGTGTCCGGTGGACGATGCCGCCGCGCCGCTGCGTATCGCCTCGCGTTGCCTGGGCGAATTTGCCGTCAGTCACATCGAGTTGACCGATGGCGTCACCACGCATCCGTATTTGCCTCTGCGCCAGCGTCATACTCTTGGGCGCGCCGCCGCCGCATCCGGTTGGCCGGTGATCGACTGGGTAACCAATACCGCGACGCTTCCGCTGGTCTGGGGCCGGCCCGAAGAGTGAGCGCGCCCGGCCTGCGGTTCGCGTAGTTCAGCGCGCGGACACCGCTCAAGCGCGAAGGGTGCTCAAGACTTCGGCGTGCAGCTCTGGCGTGGCGGCGGCGATGGTGTGTTCCGCGGGGTAGGCGGGACCGCCGTGCCAGTCGGAGATAACTCCGCCCGCGCCGCGCACCACGGGCACGAGCGCGGCGATGTCCCAGGGGTTCATGATGGGATCGAGCGCCACGTCGGCGTGGCCGCAAGCGAGCAGCAGGTAGCCATAGCAATCGCCCCAAGTGCGGGTCAGCCTGGCACGGGTTAACAGACGCTCGCACCCGGCGGCGTCTTGGTAGCGGGAGAGATTGAGGTAATCGCTGGTCAACACGGTGGCAGCGGAGAGCAGACGCGTGGCGCGGCAGCGCACCGGGCGTTCGTTTAGCGTGGTGGTGACGTTGTCGCCGATCAGGAGTTGGCCGAGGATGGGCTGGTGAATGCAGCCCAGCACCGGCTGGCCGTGGTGCAGCAGGCCGATGAGCGTGCCCCAGAGCGGGACGGCGGTGATAAAGCTCTTGGTGCCGTCGATGGGGTCGAGCACCCAGACCCATTCGGCGTCGGCGCGTTCGTTGCCCAGCTCCTCGCCGATGATGCCGTGCTCGGGGAAGCGCGCGGTGATGCGGCGGCGCAGCAGTTGTTCCGCGCCGCGATCGGCGGCGGTGACTGGGGAGGCGTCGTCCTTGGTTTCGATCGCGAGATCGGCGCGCCCGAAAAAGGGACGGATAAAGTCTCCGCTCTCGGCGGCGAGCTCGGCGATAAAGGCGCGGTAGGGAGCGAGGTCCATGGGCGAAAGGTGAAGCCGGTGTCTCTGCCTGCGAAATGGGCGAAAGAACACGGTAAAATTTTAAGATGGGTTCGGCGGTCGGCCTGTGTTCCGTGTGGGGGGTGGGCAACGCCTGGCCGGAACACCTTATTCATTTCGTCGATTTCGAGGGCTCGACCGTGTCCGGGATTCTCGAATACGGCGTGGTTTCGCTCCGTGGCTGCGAGATCGTGGCGGCCCGGGGCCGCATCTGCCGCGCGGTGGGCCGGGTGCGGGCGGAGGATGCCGCTCTGCACGGCCTGGATGCGGCGTCGACCGAGGCTTACGCACCCTTCGCCGATGATTTCGAAGTGTTTGCCGGGTTGCGGGAGAGCGGTCCCTTGGCGGCGCATTTCGCGAACGCGGAAAATACCCTGCTCAAGGCGGTCTGGCCCTACGCGCGGAATTCGCCGGACTTTTCCCGCAACGACGTCGCCCCTGTGCCGACTTGGGGACCGTGGATCGATACCGGACGGCTTTACCCGCAGGCGCTTGGGGCCGGGGCTCCCGCCAAACTCGGCGAGATCATCGCGGCCGAGGGTTTGCAGGCGCAGCTCGATTCGTTGGCACTTACCGTGTGTCCGCCGGAGCGGCGCCGCTACCATGCCGCGCTTTATGATGCACTGGCCGGGGCCCTGATTTTAACGCGATTAGCGGTGCTGCCCGGCTGGGGGGATAAGTCGCTGCGCTGGCTGTTCGAACAGAGTACGCTCGATGCGGTGCGGCGCGAAAACCTACGCCAGGAGGAGCTGTTCTAGCCGCGCGAGGGTGATCTCGGTCATCGCGGCGGCGCGCACCGAGGCGTGGATAAAGTCGTCGGCGGCGGTGGTAGGGTTGGGCACGACCACGACGCGGAGGCCGGCGGCGGCGGCGGCGGCATGGCCGGGCAGGGAATCTTCGAAGGCGACGACGGCAGAGGCGGGCAGGTCCAGGCGGCGCAAGGCTTCCAGGTAGACGTCGGGCGCGGGTTTGGGGCGAGCCACATCATCGCGGCAGGCGACGGCGTCGAAGTGTTTGAGCAAATCGCGCGCGGCGAGGTGGCCGTCCACGTGGGCGTGGGAGGAATTGGAGGCGACCGCGAGACGCAGCCCTGAGGCGCGGGCGGCTTCCAGC
>JAIXRU010000224.1 GCA_027485045.1 Opitutaceae bacterium
AAGGAATACCTGGGACCCTTCCCCTGGCGCAAACGCTGGGCCGACATCGGCGCCGTGATTCACGGCCCCGCCGCCGCCTTGCTCGACGACGTCTTTCTCGCCGATTGGTCCTTTGCTACACGGCGAACCGTTGAAACGCTGCCTACTCCGCCCACGGTTGCGCAGGATCACACCGAGCCTTTTGTTCCCAGCGCATTGCCCGCCATGACAAGCGAGCTTCAGGTGGTCGCCTCTGGCCCGGACGTGTCGGGCGATCCGCTCTACGAGGGCATGCTCGCGATGATCCAGGAAGCTACCCGGAGCATCTGGATAATAACCCCCTACTTCCTGCCGGACGAAGTCTTGCTTCGCACCCTGATCGTAAAAGCCCGCGCCGGTCGCGACGTCACCCTGATCCTGCCCGCACGTTCCAACCACCCCATCACCGATCTGGCTCGCCGCCCCTACCTGCGCCAACTCGTCCGGGCGGGTGCCCGCGTGCTCGCCTACAAACCCCGCATGTTGCACGCCAAAGCCTTCATCGTGGACGACCGCCTCGCCCTCATCGGCTCGGCCAACGTAGACATGCGCAGCCTCTTCGTAAATTTCGAGATCGGCGTGGTCCTGCATACCGCAAGCGATGTCCACGCCCTGCGCGCCTGGGCCGGCGCCCTCGCCCGCGACGCCCGCCCCCTCCACCTCGGCGACCTGAAACGCCGCCGCTTCCCCGCCAACCTCGCCGAAGACCTCAGCCGCCTGCTCACTCCGCTCTTGTAGGGCGGGGTCGCCGCACCCCGCCGCCCGCCCGCCACCCCGCAGCTCGCAAATCACCCCGCCACAAACACCAGCGAGCAATTCGTGCCGCCGAAGCCGAAGCTGTTGGCGAGCGCCGCCCGCACCGGTTTCTGCACCGCTACATTGGGCGTCACATTCAAGCCCAGCGCCGCAATCACCGGATCCAGATTGGTCAAATTGATCGTCGGCGGCACCACCCCTTCGCGAATCGCCATCACCGCCGCAAACGCGCCCATCGAGCCCGCCGCGCCCAGCAAATGCCCGGTCATAGACTTCACCCCGCTCACGTTGAGCGAAGCCTTGTTCTCGGCAAACACCGTCGCGATCGCCGTAGCCTCCTCGCCGTCTCCGCCCGGCGTCGAGGTCGCGTGGGCCGACACGTAATCAATCGCCGTCGGAGCCAGACCCGCGTCGGCCAGCGCCGAGCGCATCGCCCGCGCCGACCCTTCCGCGCCCGGCGCGAGCGAGGACAAGTGAAACGCGTCCGCCGAGGCACCGTAACCCGCCAGCTCCGCGTAAATCTTCGCGCCGCGCGCCAACGCATGCTCGCGCTCCTCCAGCACAAACACCACGGCCCCCTCGCTCAATACGAAGCCATCACGGTCCGCATCGTAGGGCCGCGACGCCGCTTCGGGCGCATCATTGCGGGTCGAGAGCGCCTTCATCTGGGCAAACGCGCCCACCGCCAGCGGCGTCACCGTGCTCTCCGCCCCGCCCGCCACCATCACGTCGGCCTGACCGCGCGCGATCAAAGCCGCCGCCTCGCCCAACGAGTGCCCGCTGGTCGCGCAGGCCGAAGCCACCGCGTAGTTCGGACCCTGTAAATTCAGCGCCAGACTCACCTGCCCCGCCAGTAAGTTGGGCGCGATTTGAATAATGAAAAACGGCGAAATCTTACGAAACCCGCCCGCCTTAAACGTCTCCTGCATCGCCTCGATTTCCGGCAAGCCACCCAGGCCCACGCCCAAATTCACGCCCATACGCGTGGCGTCGATTTTGTCGCGCAACGCATCCAGTCCCGAGTCCGCATAGGCCTCAATCGCCGCCGCCGCGCCGAGGTGGGTAAACCGGCCAAACTTCTTCGCATCCTTGGGCGTGAACGCGCTGGTCAACGCCTCCCCCGCCGCCCCCCGTGGCCGCAGCGCCGCAGGCAGCGGCGCGGTGGGCTCGAAACCCCGCACTTCGCCTGCGATTTTCGCCGTGCACAGCGTTGCGTCGAACCGCGTCAACGCCGCGATCCCGGAACGTCCATTGCGCAGGCCCTCCCAAGTGGCGGCGGCCGTGAGTCCGAGCGGAGTCACCGCGCCAAGACCGGTTACCACGACACGACGACGCTGAGCAGCAGGCTGGTTGATCATGATTTTAAAACGATAGGTTTTGAGAAAACCGAAGACCGTGAACTTCCCTCCCGCCCGCCTCAACGCCGGAATTTACCCCCTTTTCCGCGTTCTTAGCGAAATCTTAACGCCCCCGCCTCCCAGCTTAACTAACCCCTCCCCGCCCTTTCCCGCTAAGCTCGGCGCATGGAAACCCATGACTTCGCCCTGCTCGGGGCCTTCTTCGCCGCCTTGCTTGTCGCCACCCCGCTCCTCGGCGGCTTCATCGCCCGCGTCTTCACCGGCGAACGCCACTTCCTCCGGCGCCTGCTCGGCCCCATCGAGCGCCTCGTCTATCGCCTCTCCGGCGTCTCGCCCGATACCGAGATGACCTGGAAAGGCTACGTCACAGCGCTCCTCATTTTCGACTTCCTGGGCCTCGCCTTCGTCTTCGGTCTGCAACTTCTCCAAGGCTCCCTTCCCCTAAACCCCGCCGGCCTCGCCAACGTCCCCTGGCAGCTCGCGCTAAACACCGCCGTCAGCTTCGCCACCAACACCAACTGGCAGG
>JAIXRU010000289.1 GCA_027485045.1 Opitutaceae bacterium
ACCATCACGAGGATCACCTGCGCCGCGAACTGGCCAAAGAATCCGCCGCCGTGCGCGCCTTCTCCGACGAATGCCGCTTCTGGGCCGCGCGCCGCAGCGGATAGCCCCGTCCCGGACCTCATCCTGAAACACAGCCCGGTTTTCGCCGCCAGTCCGTAACTCGGGACTTGCGCCGCTTCGTGCGGCTACGCAATTTCCCGACTCCCGTCAGTTAGACGGCGCGATCGCCAAGTGGTAAGGCCGAGCTCTGCAAAAGCTCTACCGCCGGTTCGATTCCGGCTCGCGCCTCCATTTTTTCCGTTGGGATGACGTCAGGAATATACGCTTTATCTTGGTTTACCTATGTCTGGCTAGAACGTCGAGCGCTGGCGAGGCCAGCCTCGCGCTGGTCGAGCAGGAATTGACCGGGACTGCGGACTTGAAGAGCGTAAACTTGGGGGCCGATGACCTTCTGGAAATCGGCTTCGTCCAAGGTGAGCAGGACGTCAGCCTCGGCACCAAGGGCGGAAAGCAAGACGGGACGGTCCTTGGCCTTTGGAAATACGAGCACCTTGTCACAGGCGAGTTCGATGGGAACGAGGGCAAGATAGAGAAGAAGGGACGCGCGCCAATAGGGCGCAACTCGAGGGCCGAGCTTGCGGGCGTTGCGGTCGGTCACCTCGACGCAATAGGGCGAGGAAAGGAGCTGCCAACCATGGGCTTTTGCACGCTGGAAAATGAAACGAGAGGCACCCTTGGAGGAGCCAGCGGCGGCGAGCAGGACGCTGGTATCAAGGAGGATCTTCACTTTTTGGACTTCGCCTTGGGCTTGCGGCTAAAAACAGCCATCTCGGCCTCGTCACGTGAAATCCAGCGGGCGAGCTTATCACGTGAAATGTCGCGGAGAGGGACGGCGGCGGCGGCTTGCAGAAAAAGCCCCCCGTCGCGCTCCTCGATGATGACAAGCGGGCTGTCGATACCTTCGAGACCGAGTTTGCGGTGAAGTGAGGGGGGGGAGAGTGAGCCCGCCGCGTTTGCTGATAGGGAGGGTTAGCGTCATACTGTAATGCGGCAATGCGGCTAAATGACAGGCAAGCGTCATGAATAGGCGGCGAAGCCGTCGTAGAACTTCTCAAACCTAGCGAGTTCGTTGAGGAGGCGACGGCGGGACTGGGGCTTTCACGTGGCGAAGGGAGGGCTTAGCGGCTTATCCGAAACCCTCCGCCGACGCGGACCTCGGTGTCCCTGAGACTAAGGCATCACTTCCTGGGATCCCCTTGCCGTCCATCCGCGTGCCTTCGCTCTTGCCTCAGTCGCATGGCCGACGTTTTGCTCTCCGTTTTCCTTTTTCTCCTCTGCCAATGAAACCGTCTCCCTCGACCACTCCCTTCTCCAAGCCCGTAGTCGGCCGCGCCATGAACGGTGCGGATGTAGTCGTCGAGTGCCTCTCGCGCGAGGGCGTGGACGTGATTTTTGCCTACCCCGGCGGTGCCTCGCAGGAACTCCACCAATCCTTGGCGCGCAGCGATAAGGTCCGCGTCATCCTGCCCCGTCACGAACAGGGCGGTGTCTTCGCCGCCGAGGGCTACGCACGCGCCACCGGCAAAGTAGGGGTGTGCATGGCCACCTCCGGCCCCGGCGCCACCAATCTCGTCTCCGGCATCGCCGACGCCTTCATGGACTCAACCCCCATGGTGTGCATCACCGGCCAGGTTTTCTCCAAGTTCATCGGCAAATCCGCGTTCCAGGAAACGGATTTCTTCGGTATGACCCTGCCGATCGTAAAACACAGCTACCTCGTGTTGAACGCCGCCGACCTGCCGCGCATTTTCAAGGAGGCCTTTTACCTCGCCCGCTCCGGCCGGCCCGGCCCCGTGATCATCGACATCCCCAAAGACGTGCAGCAGGCCAAAGTCACGCCGGTCTTCCCCGATAAGATTGAATTCGCCAACAAGTCCCTCACCGAGTTCCCCCTCGCGAGCGACGACCAGTTGAAGCAGGTCCTCGAACTCATCGCCAAGGCCCAGCGCCCCATCCTCTACACGGGCGGCGGTCTGGTCTCCGCCGAGGCCTCCGCCGACCTGCGTCTCTTTGCCGAGAAGGCCAACATCCCGGTCGCCACCACTCTGATGGGCGTGGGCGCTTTTCCCGAAGACCACCCGCTCTCGCTGCGCTGGTTCGGCATGCACGGCTCCGCCTTTGGTAACTGGGCCGTGGATCAATGCGACCTGCTGCTGTGCCTCGGCGCCCGTTTCGATGATCGCATCACCGGCGATGCCTCCAAATTCGCCAGCGGTGCGTCCATCGTCCATATCGACATCGACGCCTCGGAGCATAACAAAAACAAACGCGTCCAGCTCCCCATCGAGAGCGATATCAAGCACGCCCTCAAACGCCTGAACGAGCTGATCGTGGCCCAGAAGTTCACCCCGCCCGACACCAAGTCCTGGCACACCCAGTGCGCCGCCTGGAAACGCGATTACCCCTTCAGCTACGAAGAGAGCCGCCACATCGTGCCTCAGGAAGCGGTCGAGATCCTGCACGAACTCACCAAGGGCGAAGCCATCATCACCACCGGCGTCGGCCAACACCAGATGTGGGCCGCCCAGTTCTATCCGTTTAACCAGCCCCGCCGATACATCAGCTCGCTCGGCCTCGGCGCCATGGGCTACGGCTACCCCGCCGCCATGGGTGCCAAGGTCGCCTGTCCCGACAAGCACGTCATCGACATCGACGGCGACGGTTCCTTCCTCATGAACGTGCAGGAGCTCGCCACCTGCCACATCGAGAAGATCGCCGCCAAGGCCATGATCCTGAACAATCAGCACCTCGGCATGGTGGTGCAATGGGAAGACCGCTTCTACAACAGCGTGCGCGGCAATACCATCCTCGGCGACAAGAACAACGTGGGCTCGCCCGATAATCTGGCCGGCATCTACCCCGACTATGTGACCATCGCCAAGGGCTTCGGCGTAAAGGCCCGCCGCGTGGCCAAGCGCGAAGAGTTGCGCGCCGCAATCCAGGAGATGCTCGATCACGACGGCCCCTACCTGCTCGATGTCATCGTGCCCTACACCGAGCACGTGCTGCCCATGATCCCCGCCGGCAAGACGGTGAAGGAAATGATTCTCAAGTAAGGTTCTGCCATTACACCGCGCGGCCTCCGAACCGCCCCACCCTCGCCTTGAACGGCGGGGGTTTTTTATTGGCCCCGTCAGAGTCGCGTACTCGGAAATTCCCGGCCGGCCCTACCCTCTTTTTACCCGAGCAAACTCACCAACTCGTCGCAGACTTCGGCGGCTCCGGCCACGAAGGGCACTCTGGCCATGTTGAGGTCAAACACCCGCAGCGGAAAGAGCGGCTCCTTCAGATAACGAATCTCCCCGCCCGCTCCTTGGCAAAAGGGCACGGCGGCGGCGATATCCCACACCTTCACATTATGATCCACGGTGGCGTCGAGCAGACCGGCCCCCACGTAGGCCAGTTGCAGGGTGCTGCTGCCGAGAGCACGGATTTTAAACCGTTCGACGAGCAGCGTGGCGTGGGGCGAGAAGCGTTTATCCATCGGGCTGTGAAACCCGAGAGTGCGTTGACCGCTGGGCGTGGCGGTTTTTACCCGCGCCGCCTGCTCGTCATCCCAGGCGCCAAACCCGGGACCGCCATGCATCAAGACACGGCGCGCCATATCATAAATAACTCCGTAAACCGGCGTGCCGTGTTCCAGCAAAGCGAGCGAGATGGCGCAGTAAGGAATGCCGGTGGCGTAGTTGTTGGTCCCGTCGATCGGATCCAGCACCCAGGCGAAACGAGCCCGCAAGGGAATCGCCGCCGTGCCATCGCCCAGCTCTTCACTCAAATACTCATCCGCCGGAAAGTGAGCGCGGAGCTCCTGGAAGATCGCTTCCGAGATGGCTATGTCCGCCGCCGTCACGCGTGAGCCATCGCTCTTCCAATTACTCTGCACCCGCCCAAAGTCGCGATGCAGAAACTCGGTCTGCGCCAGCACAGCGGCTTTGGCGGCGGCGATGCGGGCAAGGAGTTCAGTGGTCGGCATAGCGTTACCTTGTCCACAAGCACCCGCCAATGACACGACTGAAAAACAAAAAAACCGGCTATTTTACCGGGCGCTCGAAGGCTTCGATCATCGCCTGGAAATCCGCCGGCAGGGGGGCACGCATCTCCAGTTTTTTCCCCGTAACCGGATGCTCGAAAACCAGAAACTCGGCGTGCAGCATGACGCGAGGCGGCTTCATGGGCAGGGGCGCGCTGTCCTTCCAGCCGTAGATGGCGTCGCCGAGCAGCGAGTGCCCGATGGATTTGAGATGCACCCGGATCTGATGGGTGCGACCGGTGAGGATGTGGCAACGCATCAAGGCGGCGAAGGGCGGAAAGGTCTTTTCCCGGGTCCAATCGGTGCGCGAGGGCCGGCCCTCCTCGCTCACCGCCATCTTGTGCCGGTGGGTCGGGTGCCGGGCGATGCCGATCTCGATGCGTCCGCTCATCAAACGCGGCACCCCCGTCACCAAGGCCAGATATTCCTTGTGCAAATTACGTTCGGCGAATTGCGCCGAAAGCCCGCGATGGGAAGCGTCGGATTTTGCCACTACAATCACGCCGGTCGTGTCGCGATCCAGCCGGTGCACGATGCCGGGGCGCTCCACCCCGCCCACCCCTGAGAGCGAGCCGGCGCAATGCCCCAGCAGCGCATGCACGAGCGTGTCCGCGCCCGTACCGGAACCGGGATGCACGACCATGCCCGCCGCCTTGTTAACCACCAGCAGGTGCTCATCCTCGAAAAGGATATCCAGCACCGTGCCGGATGCCTTGAGTTCAGAGGGTACCGCCTCGGCATGGGAAAACTCCACCGTATCGCCCGCCCGAAGCTCCATCTTTTTATCCAGGACAACTCCGGCCCGCAACACTCGCCCCGCCTCGAAGGCCCGCTGCCAGGCCGAGCGCGAATGCTCGGGAAACGCGGCGGCGAGCAACTTATCCGCACGCTCGCGGCGCGTGCCTTCAGGGACGGTGAAACTATGAATGGTCGAGGACATGCGGGAGGTACGATTCTCGCGCCCCTTTTCGCGCTGGCGAGGACGTAAACCACTAGCGCGGAGGTAAAATTCCGCCCCAACCTAGCTTGGGACCCCGGCCCTGAAGCCGCCGATCAGGTGATTTCGCGCATCACGGGACGGGCGAAAAGCAAACGGCCCCCGGCCGAGGGCATGATGCTGATGATCTCCGCCGAGATACGGGTGCCGATGGCAGCCTTCGCATCGTTGACCACGACCATAGAACCATCCACGAGATAGCCCACCGCCTGGCCATCTTCCTTGCCTGCCTTAACCAACTCGACGTCCACCGCTTCCCCAATCGCCAGAATAGGCTGAATGGCGCGGGCCAAATCACCGGGGTTGATGCAAATCACACCGTGAAACTCGGCGAGCTTGGTAAGATTTTGATCGGTGGTGAGCAACTTCGCCTTCATCGAGGTGGCGAGAAATACGAGCTTCGCTTCCAACTCCGAACGCTTCGCCTCGCTTTCCTGGATACGTAAATCGATCAACTTGATCCGGCGCAACTCGCCCAGCGTATCCAGCCCTCGCTTACCCCGCGCCCTGCGTTGGGGTTCATGCGAATCAGAAATGCCCTGCAATTCGTTCAACACGAATTGCGGTATAATCAAGGCCCCGGGAGCAAAGCCACTTTGGCAGATACGGGAGATACGGCCATCGATCAACGCGCTCGTATCGACCACGACCAGCGGCACATCGACCTCGTGCGGGACGAAGCGCACATAGGGAATCACCAAGTTGAACTCATCCTTGCCACGCAAGGCGATAACCGTGCACAAGTAAGTGCATACCAAGAACAAGCCCAATCGAACCAAATAGATCACTTCTTTATCCCCTTCGCCAAAAAGCGGGGAGACGCTGATTAAAAACGAAATCAAGCACCCGACTCCCAACCCGAAGGTGATAGCCGAAAGTCCGCGCAGGGAAAACCCCTTCAGGAGTAAATCCACCAGCACCACCAAAACCCCCAGCAGCATGCCAAAAAAGGACGCCCGCAGACGATGCGCGTCCCACTCGGTGATGGTGTAGCAAACCAGCCAGCCAACCACGGCACAGAGCAGGATAAAAACCAAGCGTATGGGTAAAAGGGTGCGATTCATGAAAAGCGTTACCACTTAGGTGTGGAAAATAACGAACGGCAAGACCGGCAAACCCACCAGCAAGGCCATAAGCGCGAAAAGGATGCCCCGG
>JAIXRU010000111.1 GCA_027485045.1 Opitutaceae bacterium
AAAAGTCCCACACTTTACCCAGTTCCTCCAGCCGCTTGGTGCCTTCGCCCGCAGCTAACACCAGCCTGGGCAACGCCTCCGCATCACCCTCTGCGCCACCCGCCAGCAAGGCCAGTGCCCCGGATTGATCGCGGGCCAGATTCGCGTCCGTCACCACCGCAACCCGCCGCCCCGCCGCGCGTAACGCCACCAGTTCATCGCGCAATTCCGCCAAAATGCCCGATCCGAAAAACAGATCGTAGCTGCGCTCGCCCAGATTCACACGAAGGGAACTTTGCATCGCGGCACTAGAAGCCACCTCACCTCGCCCGGTCAACGCGGCACTCGCGGCCGCGTCGCCCACCCACCCACACCACTTCATGCAGCGGGAAACAAATCGTCCACCCGCGCCGTCGCCGCCGCCAGCACGCGCACTTTGCCTTCGGGCAATTGGGCGCGAAACCACGTGCGTTGCTTGCGCACCAGTCCCCAGGTGTTCAACGCGATCTCCGCGCCCAGCGCCCGCTCGTCCACCGCGCCGCCGCCCTCCTCCGCTTTTGCCAGCGCCGCAAGCGTCTCCCGGTAGCCGATGGCCGAGGCCGCGCTGGGGTTCTCTGCAAGCCCCGCCGCGCGCAGCCGCCGCACTTCTACGACCAACCCGGCGCGCAACATGGCCGCGACCCGCGCATCGACTCGCCGGCGCAGCTCGTCCGGCTCTCGCTCCAGGCACACCGCTTCCACCTGCCAGTCCGCAAACGGTCCCGGTCTGGCCGCAAACTCAGCAGCGAGTTCGACCAGCGTCCTCCCACTCGCCCTGCACCGCTCCAAAGCCCGGATTACCCGTCGCGGATTCCGCACATCCAGTTCGCCCAGCCCGTCCGGATTCAGACCGCGCAACTCCGCCAGCAAGTCCGCCAGTCCCGCCCCCGTCTCACCGCCCGCCGCCAACCGCTCTTGCAACTCCGACCGCAATTCCGACGGCACCGCCACATCGTCCGCCACCGGCCCAAAAAACGCCTTCAAATAAAATCCACTCCCGCCCGTTACCAAAACCCGCCGTCCCCTGCCCTCGATCTCCTCGCACGCCGCCTTCGCCAGCGTCACGTAACGCGTCACATCCATGCGTTCCCTCACTTCGCAAATATCAATTAAGGAGTGCGGCACTCGCGCCCGCTCCGCCGTGGTCGGCTTGGCGGTGCCGATATCCATGCCGCGGTAAAACAAGCTCGCGTCGCACGAAACGATTTCCGCCCCGTTTGCCTCCGCCCAAGCCAGCGCCAGCTCGGTTTTTCCCACTGCGGTCGGCCCGGTAAGCACGTAAAGTAAACGACACATAAGTTACAGATAAGTGATTTGCGGGTGGGTGCTATGGTTTTGCCGTTGCCTAACGAGGCACCCGCGAACCATGCCCGTCGCAAGCGTGAAACTCGCCCTCGTCACCGAAACCTTCCCACCCGAGATTAATGGCGTCGCCATGACCCTCGGCAATCTCGCCGCCGGCCTCGCCGCTCGCGACTTCGCGGTCACCGTCCACCGGCCTCGACAAGCCTCCGAGGCCGCCACACCCTCCCCGGCCCAAGCTCCCAGCTCCCCGCTCCCAGCTCCCCGCTCCTTCCGCGAGGAGCTTTATCCGGGCCTGCCCATCCCCGGCTATCCGCTCTTGCGGCTCGGTTTACCCGCCCGAGGTCGACTGTTGCGCGCCTGGCGAGCCGAACGTCCCGACGTCGTGCACGTCGCCACCGAGGGCCCGCTAGGCTGGTCTGCGCTCTCCGCCGCCGACGCCCTTGGCATCCCGCTCGCCTCCTCGTTTCACACCAACTTTCACAGCTACTCCAAGCACTACGGCTTTAACTTTCTCACCCGCCCCGCCCTCGCCTACCTGCGCTGGTTCCACAACCGCACCCGCATCACCCTTTCCCCCACCGTCGCCCTCAATGCCGAGCTCACCCAGGACGGCTTTCGCGGCATGCGTCTCCTCTCTCGCGGCGTGGACACCACTCACTTTACCCCCGCCAAGCGCTCTCACGACTTGCGCTCCACTTGGGGCGCAGGCCCCGATGACCCCGTTTTCCTGCACGTCAGCCGTGTCGCTGCCGAGAAAAACTACGACCTCCTCTTTCGCGCCTGGTCCGAGGTGCGCGCCGCCCACCCCCGCGCCCGCTTCGTGCTGGTGAGCGACGGTCCTTTGCGCAAAAAACTCCAACGCACCCATCCGTGGACCACGTTCACCGGGTTTGTGGATCGCGACTCCCTCGCCCGCCACTATGCCTCGTCCGACGTCTTCGTTTACCCCAGCCAGACGGAGACCTTTGGCAATGTGGTTACCGAGGCCATGGCTTCCGGCCTGGCGGTGTGCGCCTACGACTACGCCGCCGCCGCCCGCTACCTCAGTCATCGCGAAAACGGTTGGCTCGCCCCCTTCGGCGACGAAGCCGCCCTGCTGGCCGGCACTCACGCCCTCGCCTCCGATACCGCCTTGCGCGCTACGCTACGCCAGCGCGCCCGCGCCACCGCCGAGTCCATTCCTTGGTCCAACGTGATAGACGGCTTCGCCCGCGATCTGCGGGAAGTTGCCGCCAGCTCCAGCTAAGTCTCGCCCTTTTTCACGTCGCCGCCTGAACTACAGCCCCGGATGCCACTCCCACGCGCTCGTTTTATCTTTAATCCCCACTCCGGTCATAACGCCCGCAATCCGTGGCTGCTCGATCGCGCCCGCGCCTTCATTGCCGAGCATAAACTCGACGCCACCGTTGTTCCCACCGAACACCCCCTGCACGCCACCGATTTGGCCCGTCGGGCCATCGACGAGGGTTGCGGTCTGGTAGTCGCCATCGGCGGCGACGGCACCATGAACGAGGTCGCCACTGCACTCGTCGGCACCGATGTCACCTTGGGGCTCATTCCCTGCGGCTCGGGCAACGGTCTTGGCCGTCATCTGGGTATTCCCGGCCCGGGCAAAGGCGCCTTTCGCGCCCTGCTCGCCAACCACTCGCGGGTGATCGATACGGGCCTGGCCGATGGGCACGCCTTTTTTAACGCCATGGGGCTGGGCTTCGACGCCGAGATCAGCGCCCGCTTCAACGCCCTCACCTCCCGCGGTCTCTCCTCCTACGTCCGCACCGCCAGCCGCACCCTTTTCGGCTACCGAACCGTTAACTACACCATCCATGCCGATGACAAGGAAGTGAGCTCCCGCGCCTTCATCGTGGCCGTCGCCAACTCCGATCAATACGGCAACGATTGCTACATCGCCCCCGGTGCCCGGGTTGACGACGGCTTGCTCGACCTGACCGTCATCCGCCGCCTCACCCCATTCAACGTTCTGCCCCTGGCCGAGCGCCTGTTCACCAAACGCATCGCAGGCTCGCCCAGCGTCACCCGGCTGCGCGCCAAACGTTTCGTCATAGAGCGTTCCGCCCCCGGCCCACTCCACACCGACGGCGAAGTGCGCGAATCCGACGCCAGCATCGAAGTAAGCGTCCTTCCCTCCAGCCTGCGCATCGCGGTTCCCGCCCCCGCAGCCACACAGGTTCCGTAACAATTGAGTGACGCCCGCTTTCCCCGCTAGGAACCCGCCCGCCCGCTTGCTAACGCATTAACTCGATGGAAAAACGCCTCCTCAAAGTCCGCACTGTAATCATCTCCGACGTGCACCTCGGCACCCACGACTGCAAGGCGCGCGAGGTGAATCATTTTCTTAAGTATACCCGCTGCGATAAACTCATTCTCAACGGCGACATCATCGACGGCTGGCGCCTCCGCCAAAGCGGTTACTGGCCCAAGTCCCACACCCGGTTTATCCGCCACGTATTGAAGAAAATGGAGAAACGCGACACCCAGGTTATCTACCTGCGCGGCAATCACGACGACGTACTCGCCAAGTTCCTGCCCATCGCCTTCGAGAACCTCCAGATCGTCGAGGACCACATCCACGAAACCGCTGACGGCAAACGCTACTTCGTCTTGCACGGCGACGTCTTCGATACCGTGACCAAGAACTTCGTCTTCCTCGCCTACCTAGGCGACTGGGGCTATCGCGTGCTCCTGCGTATTAATCGCCTCTACAACAAATGGCGCGCCTGGCGCGGCAAGGATTACTACTCGATCTCCCAGGCGGTTAAAGCACGCGTCAAACAAGCGGTTAATCACGTCTCCCACTTTGAACAACACATCTCCGAACTCGCCAAGAGCCGCGGCTGCAACGGCGTGATGTGCGGGCACATCCACACCGCCGCCAACCGCATGATGGGCGACGTCCACTACCTCAACAGCGGCGACTGGGTCGAGAGCCTCACCGCGTTGGTCGAGCACTACGACGGCCGCATCGAGCTGATCGACTTTGCCGACTTCCGTAGCAACTATCCCATGGAGGACGAGTCCTCCGAAGCCAACGAAGCGCTCGAACCCGCCGAAGCCCTCCCGCCACCCGCTCCGGTGCCCGCCGCGTAAGTTCGCTCCTGATCAGCACTCAGACCCAGAACGCCCACGCCAGCCCCGCTGCGTGGAGCACGGCGCAGCTCGCCAGCGCCGCCGCCACATCATCGGCCACCACGCCCCAGCCGCCGGGTAAATCTTGCAGCCGCGAGATGCCCAGCGGTTTGGCGATGTCGAACAAGCGGAACAGCCCGAAACCCGCGATGAATATCGCCCACCTCGGCCAGTCCGAAGGCAAAACCTGCCAGCCGATGAAGCACAAAGGCATCACCACGAACTCATCCAACACCACGAAGCCCGGATCGCGTTGCCCGAGTCGAAACTCGGCTTCGCCGCAAATCGCCACCGCCAGATAAAGCATGGGCAAGGTCCACAAGACCACCGCCCAACCCGACAGGTTGAGGCCGGCAAAAAAAACCGTGAAGTAAAGCAAGCCCGCAAAGGCCCCCGCCGTGCCCGGCGCCCGCCGCACCCGGCCTACCGGTCCCACCGTTGCGAGACTGACCACCCAAGCCGTGGGCAGGAAACGCGGCCAAAGAAATTTTCCCTGAATCATAAACGATAAACCCCGTCCGTGGTTTATTCTGTGAACAAGGCCCAGTTACGGCGCAGATACCGGTAACCCGACCACACCGCCAAAAACGTGCCGATGATAAAACCGACCAGGCCGGCCTTATGTACCCAGGCGGCAAGTTCGTGCAGCGGCCAATCCACCCACTCCGTCAGGTCATCTTGCAGCATCGGCGTGGCCAGCAAGCAACCGATCGCGATCATCTGCGAAACCGTCTTGGTTTTGCCGCCACTATCCGCCGGCACCACCACACCCTTGGCCGCCGCGACCATGCGCATACCCGAAACCATGAACTCGCGACACAAGGTCACCAACACGAAGGGCAAGGGCAGGGTCCCCTGCTCCACAAACGCGACCATCAAGCCGATTACCAAAATTTTATCGGTCAGGGCATCCATGAATTTCCCGAAATTGGAAACGATGCCCCGGCGCCGCGCGATCGCCCCATCCAGCCAGTCGCTGATTGCGGCCGCGATAAACAACCAAAACGCCAGCGTGGCCGCCCCCGTCCACTCCCAGTACATTAACCCCACGATCAAAAACATCAGTGGAATCCGGGATAGCGTGAGTATATTGGGCAGATTCCACATAGAGATTATAAGCGCGTGATTACTCAGCCCCCCCACCTACTCCAATGCAAGGACGGAGACGCAAAAGACCCTCTTGGCTGCTAGGTTATTCACCCACCTGCCGACGAGCCATTTAGAACAGCTCGGCCTGCCCATCGGCCCCCACTATCGGTCCTGGCATTTGCATAACTCCGGAACCTGCGAGGGGCACCGCGTCCGCCCCGACGAGCAACGAACCGTAACGCTCGATCCATTCGTCCAGTTTTTCCAAATACGTACTCGGATCGTAGGCCGTCTCCGGCCGCGTCGCATCCCACTCCGCGATTGGCCTCGCCCGCTGCCAGTCGCTCTTCTGACCCTTGGTTTTCGCCACCAAATAATAGGTGACCCGCTCTCCCATCCTTGGCCGGGGCGTCATCCGCAAGGCCGCCTCCGCCGAGGCCCGCCTCGGTTTTCCGCCTTCCGCAATCATGCGTTCGTAGGCATCCGGGTTCATGCTCAACACCTCCGATTTCGCCAGATCCCGCACCGGAGTCTCCCGCGCCGTGATTGAGCGCCGCAGCTCGGCCAATCGTGCCAGCGGGGACTCCGCCTCCAAGCCCAGCAGGTGACGAATATGGTGCCTGGTCAGCCCCTTTAAAAACGGCTCTATCCCGCGCGAACGCAGCGCGCTGCCTTTCAGAATCACCCGGTCGCCTTCGCGCAGCGCGTAGTTCTTGGCCTTGTAGCACCACATCGCGTCGTAGCTGCCGTCGTATTCCAACTCGATGCCCGCCGGAAGCAGCACCGCCACCTTGGCCAGCAACTCCTCCGGGCGCTCGAAATACGACTCGGACGACAGATAAATCCCGTCCGTATCCGCCTCCAAAATCAACGCGCCTTCCGCCGCGAATCCGTCGATCAAACCCTGCAACAACTCGCGCCCGCGCCGCGTCACCTCCGCCGCCAGTTCGCCGTCGCCGAAGCGCGCGCCGGAAAACCCGAGATACCCGTAAAATGAGTTGATCAGGATCTTGAAACTCGCCTGCCGCGCCTGCGCCTCCGCCCGCTCTTCCGCCGTCGGGCCGGTCTTGGCGATTTGTTTATACTTTAGGCGATACTCCCGCAGCCGCCGCAGCAGCGGGATAAACACCCCCAACGCGTCGTTCTTCGGATTCCGGTCCATCAGCAGCAACAAGCTCGGGTAAAGCGAGGCCACGTCGAAGTGCAGCACGTGCTTAAAGACGCCTTCTTGAAAGCTCCGGGTGTAGCCGCCCTCAAACGCCGTCACTTCCGGTGGCACCGGACACGCCTGCCGCGCATGGTAATACTCTTCCTGAAAGAGCAGATCGATCTTGCCCGAGGATCCGCGCAAGGTCGACTCCTGCAGCAGGATGGGGAAGGTTTTCACCTGCTCGAAGTAGGTCGGCAGCAGCACATCCGCCACGCCCTGAGTCTCGCGCAGATCATCCCCCAGATAGGCGATAAACGTGTCACGGCTCTCCCGATACGCCGCCGCGATCTTGTCGCCCGCCAGGTAAGTGCGCTCGTCGTCGTCAGTCGTCACTCCGAAATACACCGCCACCTCCTTCAATCCGTAACCCTGAAGCTCGCGCGCCGTGATGTCGTGCAGTTGAACCAGCAGGTAAGTGTCGATCACCGTGCGCCCCGGCAGATCGCAACGGGGAAAATCCACCCAGCGCTCCGCCACCTTCAGCCGGCTGGTGCGAAACTTCGCCTTTTGGCCGAAGCGCCCCCACGCCAGCGGCGCCTTGTGGCGCTTGGCCCGCTGCCGCAGGTAATCGAGATCAAACTTGAAGATATTGTGCCCCTCGATCGTATCCGGGTCCAACTCGGCCAGCACGGCGTTAAACTCGTTCAACAAGGCCTTCTCCGCCGCGTCGGTTTCCTCGGCCAGAACCAGAAACCGGTTCACCCCGCCGCAACGCAGCCCGATGGCCAGCACGCGGTCGCCGGGCTTTTCCGCATCGCTGAAAGCCCCGTCTTCCGACGCGGTTTCAATATCAAGCTGGCACCGGCGCAGCCGCGCGAATGACAACCCGTCAAAAAGCCGCGCGCGGGTTTGCAGCAGCCACTGGCTCTCCAGGGGCCGGATAACGTCTATGCCCCTAGCACCCGCCGCCTTGGCCGCCTCCTGCCAGGCTTCAAACTGGGCCAGCGTCTCCGCATGGGCCAGCTCGGTGAAAAAGCCTTCGCCCTTCAGCGTCTCGATGGTCACGCCCTCGACCGGCGCAAAGGCTCCCGCCGCCAGCCAGGCAAAGGGTCGCAAGCTCTCCAACCGCGTTTCTCGAGCCGTACCCTCGCCCGCATCGCGCGCGGTGAACACCCGGCCCTCGTCGTCCACCCAGAGCCCGCAAAGCGCGCCGGACATGGCGGGGTTAGAACGCCAGCTTGGTGTAAACCGAGACCAGAGCGACAAACACCAGCGCCAGAATCACCGCCATGAACATCGAGGCTTTTTCGCGTTTGCGGAAGCCGATACCGGCCAGAGCCGAAAGTCCCAGCCAGCAGACCATCTTCACGATGACCCAGGGCGCGAACTGGTTTTGGTAAACCTTGGCCAGCAGACCGAAACCACTGATCAACATCAACAAGGACGCGATGCCCGTGACGATCATCACCTTCTTGCGCGCCTCGGCCGGAGCCGCGAAGGCGTAGAAGGTATAGCCCGTGAGCACGAGCAACGAGAAGACGTGGATTACCGAGTAAATGACTGGATTCATGTGGGAAAATTAGTGACACCCCGCCTGTGCCGTATGCCCAAAGGCCTCTAACCTTTTTAAGTTAAGGTGGGAACCGCCGTGCGATGGTTAGCTGTCCGATTTACGGCCTAGCTGAGTTCGCCCGGGGAAATGGCTCCCGGATTGTTTCAAAGGCAAAGAGCGTGTGAAGGGCACCTCGAACACTGCAGGGTGTCGCCGCGAACCGTAGGTCCCGCCCCGCCTCCGTCAACCGCCTTCCCCGATCAAATTTACGTGTCGGTCGATTTCACGCTTCCGGCCGCGCCCGCCGCCACCCTTGCTTTGCCCATGCGCCTCCTGGTTTCCAACGACGACGGCATCCGCTCTCCCCTACTCCACGCCCTCGTGGCCGCTCTCCGCACCGCCGGACACGAGCTCTACGTCGTCGCCCCGCTCCAGGAGCAGAGCTGGACCGGAGCCAGCAAATGCCGCCACCGCCCCGTCGCCTCGGCGTCCTGCGAGCACGGTCTCGGCGTGCCCACCTGGACGGTCGACGGCACCCCGTCCGACTGCGTGAACATTGCCCTCGCCCACCTCCTGACCGGCGGCCCCGCCGCGTTCGACGGCGTCGTCACCGGCATCAACCTCGGGGTCAACACCACCCTGGGCTTTATCAACGCCAGCGGCACCATCGCCGCCGCCTGGGAAGGTGCGCTCCACGGTTTGCCCGCCATCGCCTGCTCGCAAGACCTCACCTACGAGGACTGGCACCAGCTCACCGAGACGAAGTCCTTTGCCGGGTGCGATGTGGCGCGCGTGGCGGTGGAAAACTCCGCCGCCCACGCCGCCCGGCTTGCGGGCGAACTCCTTCCCGCCACCGGCCGGGGCAAGTTCATCGTGCACAATCTGAACTTTCCCCTGCCCTGCACGCCCGCGACCCGAGTAGTGCGCACCGTGCCCGCCCGCGTGATGGTGCCGGGTCTGTTTAGCCCGGCGGCCGACGACGGCACCCACCGCTTCGTCTTCGCCGAGCCCAACGACTGCTCGCCGCCCGAACTGGTAACCGACCTCGCCACCGTCGCCGCCGGCCACATCTCCCACAGCATTCTGGACTACACCCGGCTCTAACTAGCACCGTATCTCCCCTGATTTGGTGCCACCTATTTCGCCGGTTAAAACCCTTATTCATCCACATCGCGGCACTTGGCGAGCAGGCGCAAAACAATCAGCTCGACTGTCTGGGACGGCAGGCACGGCTTGCGGTTTTTGAAGGTATTTTGAACCCAGTTGGCGCTGTCCACGCGACACGGACGACGACCAAGCTTGCCGGTCATTTGGACCGACCAACCGGGAATGACGAGGATGGGCGTGGCGGGAACCTCGAATCCGAGTTCCTGTTCGATCCAAGCGGCCAGGGTTACTGCGTTTCGCTCCGCTTGGATAAGCCCGCTTTCATCATTTTTCTGGCGAGGCCAATGCAGCGCTAGGCCATCGAAGCAGACCTCGTGATCCGTTTCGCCGTTTCGCGCCCCGCCCATGCGCCGCGTCTTGGTTTCGATCACAAACAAGCCGCCTTCTCCGACTACGACATGGTCGATGTTGAAGTGCTTGCCGTTGCTCACGAAGGGGACGTCGTGAAAAATTCGCCAACCGGAGAAGCGCAGCGGCGCAAGCTTTTCAGCCACAAGCCGTTCGCCAAACCAGCCGAGATAATAGGATTGGCGTTTTTTCCATAAACGATGGATGCGAAACGCGCTAACACTGGAGATAAAAAATGCGACAAAGGCCACAAGGGTCCAGGCTGTGTAATTCGTAAGCTTCAGCGCTACAGCATAGTAGAGCGTAACCGCCGTGCCGAATAAGACACAGAGGATACCGCCTAAAAATTCATACAAGAATGCCTCGTCGATTCGCGTTATCTCTTTGCGCAGAGATTCTCCGGGGCCGCGCAACAGTCGGTCTTCCTCCTTGAACGGCCAGCGGGTTTTGCGAAGTTTGCGCGCCGCGAAGATTACTCCGACCACGATGAGTAGATACAATGCAAACGGGACGATGATGCCCCAGCCGTTCATGACTTGATGGCCTTCAGTTTCGAGGCCGGGACGATGATGACCGAGGGAAGTTTGCGACCTTCGATCACCTCCACGGCAAACGCTTCACCGTTATTGTAAATGCTCACCACCGTGCCGAGAGTGCCGACGGAGAAGATTTCGCCATCATCTTTTACCTCCTCGATCAGACCCACACTGTCGTGTTCTTTCAGCATGGGTAAGGACTAGCGCCGAGACGCAATATCGAGCAAATCATGCAGCCTTGTGACGTTGTCGTAAGGACCGAAGTAGTCGCAGACCGCTTCACCGATCGCGCTGGCAGTCGAGTCGATGTCTTGCACGGCGGGGTCGTAGAGCATCACGCGCAGCAGGCGCGGGTGCGCGTCGTGGAGGTCGCGCCAACGGAAGCCCCATTGCTCCATCGTGCTCGTCACCGCACCACGTCGTCCGAGGACCTGCACCGCAAGCGAGCGGTAAGGTGTGGCGAGGTAGTCCACGCGAATGCGTTTCTCGATCTTTCCGGAAAGGATCTGGTTGGGCTTGGCCTCAATCTGTCGTTCGCGAAACACCTTTTCGACCGTTTGGCGCGCAACGTTGACCGTCTGCGCGGCAGGTTCGTGGAGGTAGGCGAGGTGGGCGATGCTCACCAATGCCTCGGTGAAAAGGTGGATCTCCGCGCCCGGCGCAGGCCAAGGCAGATAACGAAACAACTCCCAGCCATCGCGCTTAAGCTGGTAGGTCTCGCACAGCTCACGAATTCGTTGTGCGGTGACGTCGGCCTCGATGTTTTGGCCGGTCTGCGCAAGCTGCCAGAGCGTTTTGCCGCCGTCGCTCAGCCGCGCGGTGGTGGCGGTAGGCATCTCAAGCCGTAGAACGATTTGCCAGCCGTCGGGGTAGGACTGCGGCACGGCAAATTCGAGGCCGCGCGGCGTGGATGCGATTTCGAGCGATTGCTGCCAGAAGGTGTGCAGGCTTTCGCGAAGGAGGGAGGGAGACGGAGTATTTTCGACGGCGCTCACAGCAGCACCTCCTGGGT
>JAIXRU010000312.1 GCA_027485045.1 Opitutaceae bacterium
CCGTCGTCGTCTGGCCGCCCGAGACGAGGTGACAGTAGGGACTCATTTGTTGGTAAACGAAACTCTTGCCGGTGCCGCGCGGCCCCAGTTCGACCGAATTGAAATTCCGCTCCACGAACGGCACCAGGCGGAGCATGTAGTGCAGCTTTCGGCGCCGGGTGTAGTAAGGGTGATTGGGCTCATAGCCCATCGAACGCATGAGCAGGTCGAGCCATTGATCGCGGGTGAAACGCTTCCGGGTGGCGCGGAAACCCGCCATGTTGCGATTGGAAATCTGGATCGGGCGGATGGATTCGATGAAGAACGGGCGGTTCTGGTTTTTGAAAATATAGGTTTCGTCGTAACGGATGGTGATCTCCGCCCACACGCCGCCCATGAGCAGCCGCTCATGCTCTTTGACCAGGCGCTCATCGATGTTGATGAAGTCGAGGTTTAGGTTCGATAGGGTCGCCCAATACTTGTCGTGCACCTCGACCAGTTTCACCGACACCTTGTCGATGAATTCGTAAGTGGTGTGCTGCTTGATCGAAGACTTCACCGACTCCCGCTGGTCTGGCTTAACGTATTTGGACGAGAGCGTCTCACGCACGAACTCCAGCCCTTCGTTGATTTCGCGGTCGTCGGTGGACGCGCAGTATTTGCCGAGAAGGAATTCGATGACGAAGGCCGGCACGCCGAAGGACGTGCGCATGCGGCGGAGCAGGTCTTTGCGGACGACCATGCCGGGGAAGGCCTCGTTGGCGAGGAGGTCGAGGGCGTCGAGTTCGATGGGAGCGTCGGGCATGGAGCGGGAGTGTTTAAGTTAGAGGTCGCGGGCGACGTGGAAGACGATGCCGTCGGGGCCGGGGAATTGTTCGCCGGTGTCGGCGTCGCGGATTTCCAGGCGGAGGGTGTCGCCTTGCCTGAAGGTGAATTTGGAATCGAAGAACAACGTGACGGGCACTTCGGCGTCGGGTTTGAGCGTCGCTTTTTTTGCTTCGCCGCGCGGAAGCACCGAGCCGGTGTTGGCTCCGACGATGCGGACTACGTTGATTTCCAAGTTACGGGGCAATGCGACCAAGGACGACATTTCGCCCCCCTCACCGACGTTCACGGGACGGATGATGATTTTCACCGCAGCGGAGGAGAGATTTACGCCCGCCCCTCCGATCAGGATTTCTACACCGATTTTCTGCTGTTTGCTCTGCTGGCGAGAAATCAAGTGAGGGATGACCATCTCCTGAAGTGCCGCGCCGCCGTGGCTAAAGGATTTTTCGTTTTTGAAATAGGCCAAGCCGGGCGGCAGAGCAACGCGAACGGATGAGTCCCAAGCGAAGGGCTTGCTCCTGATCGGCACATCCGCGCTCGCCGGAATGATGGCGAAGCGTTCCTTGTTCACGGAACCCCAGTCTTTGTTGAACGGGACTTCTGGCGGGAGATGCGCTTCATCGAGCAGGACGAAGCCGTGGTCGGTGACGACATGGACCTCGGCGTAGCCCCATTGGTGAAGTTTCCGCACGACACGGGCGAGGCGTTCTAGCTCCTTTTGCACATGGCGGATCAAGGTCTCACCGTCGCCGTGACCCATCGAGTCCACCTCTTCGTGGCCGTAAACGACGAGCAAGGTGGGCAACTTACCTGGCTTCCTGGCGTTCTCGACCTCGGTGATGTCGCGGGTATCGGCCCCGAAGTCCTTGAGTAACGCGAGCCGGTTTTCGCGGACGGAAAGGTCTTTGTCGGCGTAGATCGGGTGGAGTTCACCGCTGGTGGTTTTGAGCGAGGTCGGGGTAAACTTGGCTGGCAGCAGTGCGCTCATGCCGACAGGCGTGCGCGTGGGGAGCATGGCGCGCAGAGGGTCGATGTTGACTTTGAAGCCGGTGAGTTGGGCCTTGAGTCGAAAAGCTACGTCGAGGCGTAGGGCGTCCACGATCAACACGGCCCGGCGTCCGTGGCCAGACCAGAGGTGGGCGTCGAGGTGGCTAGTGACGAAGGGCAGCCCGGGGATGTCGGGCGAATCTGTGGCCGTGTAGAAAGCGAAGAAGCGTTGATTGAGGGCATTGGCGACCTGGCCGTAAGTGCGATCCAAGAGCAGCCCGATGTCGGCCAAGCCGAGTTCGGCGGCCTCGGCCTTGAGGTGCAAGTGTTGACCGTCCACCCGCTCGGCAAAATCGGTGTAGAGGCGCACGCATTCGCCGCTTGAGCCCACCTCGGGGATGAGGGATTGGAGCTTGCGGCAAGTGGAGACAAATTCAGTCACGCCGAGCAGGTGCTCCCAGTCGCACTCGGAAGTGGTGCTGGCGCGGGAAAAATCGGCCTCGCTACGGAGCGAGGGAGCTTCTTCGGCCAAGTAGTCGCCAAAGCCCTCGGATTTGGTCGCGGCAGTGACGACGGATTTTACAGCATCTTGCCAGCGTAGGCTTACGAGGTGGGGGAAACCGTAAGCGGCCCCCGTCTTGCCCTTGGCCCAGGCGGTGAGGTTCACGTGTTGTTCGATCTCGGCGATCCAGCGATCCCAGGCGGGGCGGCAGTTGGTGTCACGAAGCCAACGGCGAAGAAGGGCGACGTAGGCCTCGCGGTCGCGAGACGGTGGCAAGCGGTCGGCGAAGGGGAAATCGCCGGGCTCGCCGTAGCCGACGAAAGCCTCGGTCAGCGCCAGACGTTCGACCAGGAATTTAACCCAGAGCACTGGGTTGTCGGTTTGCGGGATGGAGCCGAGGCGCTCAGTGAGGGCGGCGAGAAATTCGTCGAGAACGCCCTTCTCTTTTAGGGCCGTCCACTCGGTATCGGGTTCGACCGCGAGATCGAGGAGCTGCTGATCAACGTCACCGACGAGGCGACTCTGGGTTAGCTCGGCGGTGAGGCTCTCCTCCCAAAACAGTGGCGCTTTGGTGGCGAACTTAGCGGCGTATTTGGCCAAGGGGGAATCCGCGCCGCCCTCGGTGAGTTTTCGCTGTTCGGCCTGATCGGTCGGCAAGGCGGCACCGGCGGCTTTGAGAAAACTGAAAAGCGAGGGGCGTTTACCGCCGACTTTCCAATCGGTGCCGGTGATACGGTATTCGGTTAAAAGTTCGAGGTGATGTTTACCGCGCTCGTCGGGGCCATTCCAGCGCTCCTCGGGCAGGGGCAGATACAGCACGAATTTGGCGGCGGGATCGGCTTGGCTTAGGAGCCAGACCTGATGCTTAAGCCAGATTTGGCCATGCTTTGCTTTGGAATCGTAAGCGAGCAGGTGAACCGCCGGGGACGCACTCTTGGCGAGGCGGGCCTGAAACACCGGCAGCAAGCGATGAAACTCCTCCTGTGGATCGAACCAGACGCAGACCC
>JAIXRU010000048.1 GCA_027485045.1 Opitutaceae bacterium
AAGTGATCTGGATTTCGATCAGGTTAGGCGGCGGGGCCACTTCACGAAGTTTACCGAAGTTTTGACGCTCAGATTGGGTGCGGTCGGCCATGGAGATTTCCGTTTGGGAGGGATGAAAAAAATGCGGGGGCGGCACGCGGCAATATTACCGGTGCAACCATCAAACTAACGCCAAGCTAGAGAGCCTGGCGGAATCGAAAAAGAACGAGTGAAAAGAAAAGGCAAAAGACAGGCCGCGCGCATGCACGGCCTGTCTCGAAGAAAAGGATGCGTAAAACGCGTTGAATCCCAAGTGATTACTTGAGTTCGACTTTGGCGCCAGCGGCCTCGAGCTTCTTCTTGATCTCTTCGGAATCGGCCTTGGAGGCGCCTTCCTTGACTGCCTTGGGGGCGGCCTCGACGAGATCCTTGGCTTCCTTGAGGCCCAGGCCGGTGATGGCGCGGACTTCCTTGATGACGCCGATCTTGTTCGCGCCAGCCTCGAGGAGGATAACGTTGAACTCGGTCTTCTCTTCGACGACTGCGGCAGGGCCGGCAGCGGCGGGACCGGCGGCGACGGCAGCGGCGGCGGAAACGCCCCACTTGCCTTCGAGTTCTTTAACGAGGGAGGCGAGTTCTAGAACCGACTGGCCGGATAGCCACTCGATGACTTGGTCTTTGGTGATGGTGCTCATGTGTGTGTCTCCTGCGATAACTAGCGGCCGCGGATGCGGCACGTTTAAGGGACGTGTCCCCTAGCCTTTCGCGTTGGATGGTATTTTTTGCCCGACGAAGAATCGCCAGGCAAAGAAAGGGTGGTTTAGGCGGCGGGTTGTTCTTTTTTGACCTTGGCGTCGAGGACGCGCACGAAGGCGGCCGCGTTGCTGGTGAGAAGGCTGAGGAATTGGGAACGGAGGACATCGAACGGAGGCAAATCTGCCATGATCGATAGCTCTTTGGCGGAGAATACTTTCTTCTCCAGCAAGCCCACTTTGACCTCAAGTTTTTGCTTTTCGTCGAAGAACTTCTTCAGAACTTTGGCGACGCCAGCCGGGTTCTTACCGCCAACGATGATGGCAGTAGGACCGGTGAGAACGTTGTCCACTTCGGGCAGACCGAAGGCCTTGGCCGCGACGCGGAACGAGCTGTTCTTTACGACGTGGAACTCAGCCTTCTCAACGATGAGGCGCTTGCGCAGCTCAGCGGTGTCGGAGACCGTGATCTTGGTGAAGTTAGCGAGAATGACGTAGTCCGACTTCTTGAGGTGACCCTCGACTTCGGAGATAAGATATTTCTTTTCGGCTCTCATGATTTTGGCTCCGGGTTAGGCTTTGTTGAACTCAGTGGAGGCCAGCTGAACGCCGGGGCTCATCGAGGACGAGAGGGTAATCGACTTGATGTAGATACCCTTGAAGGAGTTGGGTTTGGCCTTAGCCACGGCGTCGATAACGGCGCTGGCATTCTCCGCGATTTGGGCGGGGGTGAAGGAGCGCTTGCCGACGCCGACGCCGACGTTGGCAGCCTTGTCCATCTTGAACTCCACGCGACCGGCCTTAACGGCCTTGATGCCGGCGACGATATCGTCGGTCACGGTGCCGGACTTCGGATTGGGCATCAAGCCCTTGGGACCGAGCACGCGGGCTAGGGTGCGGACTTGCTTCATGGCTTCGGTGGTCGCGATGGCGACGTCGAAGTCGAGCCAGCCTTCGCTAACCTTGGCCATCATGTCTTGTAGACCGGCATGGTCGGCACCGGCCTTGAGGGCGGCTTCGGCATTGTCGGTGAAGACCAAGATGCGAACTTTCTTGCCCGAACCATTGGGGAGCGGCGTGGTGCCGCGCACCATTTGGTCACCCTGGGTAGGATCGACACCTAGGCGGATGGAAAGCTCGACGGTCTCGTCGAACTTGGCTTTGGGGAACTTACCCAAGAGCTCGACCGCTTCGGCGAGGGAGTAGCTCTTGGTGAGGTCGGCGACCTTGACGGCGGCCCGATAACGTTTGCTGGGTTGTTTTGGCATGTGGGACTCCTAGCGGTTCAAGCGACTCGGTTGAGTCTCCCGCGGTTGGTGGGTCTGACGGAAAATTATTCGACAACTTCGATGCCCATGTTACGGGCGGTGCCGGCGATGATCTTGATACCGGCCTCAACGCTGTTCGCGTTCATGTCGGCCTTCTTCAAGTTGTAGATCTCGGCGAGCTGCTTCTTGGTGACCTTGCCGACTTTGTCTTGATTGGGCTTGGCGGAACCGGAAGCGATGTTGGCGGCCTTCTTCAGAAGGACGGAAGCCGGAGGGCTCTTGAGGATGAAGGTGAAGGACTTGTCCGAGAAAACCGTGATGACCACGGGCAGGATCATGCCGTTTTGGTCTTTGGTCTTGGCGTTGAACTCCTTACAGAACGCCATGATGTTGACGCCTTGAGCGCCGAGGGCGGGACCGACGGGGGGCGCGGGGTTAGCGGCACCGGCGGGCAGTTGGAGACGAATGTAGCCTTGGATTTTCTTGGCCATGGTAAGGTGTGTTTGGCGGGTGTTTTAGTTGACGTGGGTTCGTTGCTGAACGTCGGCGGTGTCAAAGAGGGCGTCGCGTCACTCGGTGACGCGTTGCACCTGCCAGTATTCGAGCTCGACCGGGGTGAACCGGCCGAAAATGGAGACGGAAATCTTGAGTTTGCCGCGTGCGGGATCGACCTCGTCGATGCGACCGGTGAGGTTGGCAAATGCTCCGTCAGTAACTTTGACTTCCTCGCCCACGTCGAAGGTGACCTTGGGCACTTCTTTGCCGGCGGCGGCTTCGACGCGCGCCTTGATGTCATCGATCTCCGTCTGGCGAAGCGCCGCAGGACGGTCCCCACCGACGAAGCCGATCACACCCGAAACTTCCTTAACGAAGTACCAAGGCTTGTTGATCACGCGCTTTTCCTCGTCGAACATCTTCATCTGGATGAAGACATAACCCGGATAAAGATTACGGACCTTGGTGGTCTTTTTGCCGTTTTTAACTTCGGAGGCGACTTCCGTGGGCAGCAAAACCTCAAATATGAATTCGTCCAATTCCTCTTGGGATTTGAACTTCTCAATGTAGGTTTTTACCTTCTTCTCTTGGGCGGAGAGAGTGTGCAGGGCGAACCACTGGGCGCCGACAGGAACGGTAGTCTGGGTGGACATGAGAAGCGGCGAAGTGGGTTAGCGAACCCAGGAGGTGAACAAATCGACGACTTGGTAGAGGGAGAAGTCGGCGACACTGGTGAAAAATCCAAGCAGCAGACACGCAACGATGACCACGATGGTAGAATCGCGTAACTCCGTCCAAGTGGGCCACGAGGCTTTTTTGAGCTCGTCAACCATCTCGCCGAAGAAAATGCGGGTGCTGCGGAACGGATTTTTCATTTATAGAGTGATAAAGTGGCAGGCGCGGAGGGAATCGAACCCCCAACCAACGGTTTTGGAGACCGCTACTCTACCAATTGAGCTACACGCCTGTGGGGAAAAGCTTTTAGACGACGCAGCCGAGCCCCCGTTACGGGCCTCGGCGGTCATGAATCTAAATGATATCAGCGAGGCTTACTCGATGATGTCGGTGATACGGCCGGCACCGATGGTGCGACCGCCTTCGCGAATGGCGAAGCGCTGGGTCTTCTCCATGGCGATGGGGCAGATCAGGTCGACTTCGACGGCGATGTTGTCACCGGGCATGATCATCTCAACGCCCTTGGGCAGGTTGATGATACCGGTAACGTCGGTCGTGCGGAAGTAGAACTGGGGACGATAGCCGTTGAAGAACGGGGTGTGACGGCCGCCTTCGTCCTTGGTGAGGACGTAGATCTCGGCTTTGCCCTTCTTGTGTGGCTTGATCGACTTTGGAGCGGCGAGCACTTGACCGCGCTCAATGCCTTCCTTGTCGATACCGCGGAGGAGGATGCCGACGTTGTCGCCAGCCATGCCGGAATCCAGCAGCTTGCGGAACATTTCGATACCGGTGACGACGGTGGTCACGGTGTCCTTGAGACCGACGATCTCAACGGTGTCGGTAACCTTGACGATACCGCGCTCGATCTTGCCGGTGGCAACGGTGCCGCGGCCGGTGATGGAAAACACGTCTTCAACCGACATCAGGAAGGGCTGATCGGTCTCGCGAACGGGCTCAGGAATCTCGGAGTCGATAGCCTCCATGAGCTTCTGGATGGCGGCTTCGCCTTCAGGCTTGGCATCAAGAGCGGCGGTGGCGGAACCACGAACGATCACGGCATTGTCGCCATCGAACTGGTACTTGGAGAGGAGCTCGCGAATTTCCATCTCGACGAGGTCGAGCAGCTCTGGGTCGTCGATGAGGTCGACCTTGTTGAGCCAGACCACGATCTTTGGCACGCCTACCTGACGGGCGAGCAGGATGTGCTCACGGGTCTGGGGCATCGGACCGTCGGCAGCGGAGACCACGAGGATCGCGCCGTCCATCTGGCCGGCGCCAGTGATCATGTTCTTCACGAAGTCAGCGTGGCCTGGGCAGTCGACGTGCGCGTA
>JAIXRU010000179.1 GCA_027485045.1 Opitutaceae bacterium
AGCGCGCTTGCATGGGGTGCAAGAGGTCGTGAGTTCGAATCTCACCAGCCCGACCATTATCCCTCTCCACGGAGAGGGATTTTTTGTGTCTGTAGCCAACCATTTGGGCTGAATAGACAGGGCTTAGGGCTGGGTCATTGTTTCGTCGGGGGAGGTGACTGGTGGCGTCCTAGGCGATACAAGATCGTCCGCAGTATAGAGGCGGCGGTCGGGGCCGGCGCTGCGGAGTTGTATCAGGTTGGAGGAGAGGGGGTGGATTTGCCACGGGCTGCCCCAGCGGTCGATGAGCTGGCCTGCGCGTAGGGCGGGGTGGTCTGGGGGGAGTGCGGAGGAGCCGAGGTTTTCTGGATCGGAGAGGGCGCGGGCGAGGTCTTCGTTGAAACCGATGGGAGGGCGTGAGGGGTCGGCGGGGCGTTCGAGGTAGGCGCGAGTGAGGTCAGCGAGGGCGGAGAGGTCGGTGGCGGCGTTGCCTTCGAGGGTGAGGAGTTCCTCTTGGGCGAGAAGCGGAGTTTCGGGGGTGGCGACGCGGCGGGGACGAAGTTGTGGAGGCGGAGGGGGCGTGGTTTCGGCGAGGCGCGGGGATGGCGCGGGCGGTGGGGAAGGCGGTGGGGGGGAACGCAGGAGCCAGAAGAGGACGGCCAGGGTGGCGGCGGCGAGGCCCGAGGCGAGCGCGAGCGGACGGAGGCGAGGCATGAGGGGCGCTAGGCGGCCATGAAGCCGACGGGGGGATTCAGGCCGGGCACGTAGAATTGGTTGATGCGGGGGAGAACGTCGGGGAGCTGGCTGGGGGTGATGCCGAACCAGAGGGCGAGCTCGGCGAAGTATTGGTCAACCGAGATGTCGGGGATGAGCGCGCCGCGGTTGGTGACGATGCGGGGGGCGTTGAGCGCGAGGTCGGGGTAGGTGCCGTAGACTTTGTTGCCGAGAACGGAGCCGCCGAGGACGAATTGGTTGCCGCCCCAGGCATGGTCGGAGCCGGCACCGTTGGAGGTGAGGGTGCGGGCGAAGTCGGAGGCGGAGTAGAGGGTGACTGCGTCGGTAAGGTTGATCTCGACGAGGGCCTGCCAGTAGGCGGCGAGGCAGCGGTTAACGACGTCGAGCTGGGTTTGCATGCTGTTGATGACTTCGTCGTGGTGATCCCAGCCGCCGTACTGGACGAAGAAAGTCTGGCGGCGCATATCGAGGGTGCTGCGGGCTTTGATGGTGCGGACTACGGCCTTGAGTTGTTGGCCGAGGGTGCGGGCGGGGTCGTTGCTGGAGGTGTAGGCGAGGCCGGTGGCGGGATTGACGGGATAGGCGTAGCCAGTGTCGCCGGGGAATAGGGTGGTGAGGGTGCTGTCGGTGAAGGCGTCGCGGAAGTAGACGCTGCCTTCGAGGGAGTCGCGGAGGTTGGCGCGGAAGGTTTGGTCGAAGAGGTTTTGGTGTTGTTGCTGGAGGAGATTGTCGATCGCGGCGGTGCGTATGGCACTGCGGTCGGTAGCCCCGACGACGGGGTTGTCGAGGGGGCTTCTATAGTCGGAGGGAAGGGAGCTGCCGGAGGTGCCGATGGCGTAGGGGACGATAGCGTTGCCGGATTGCCAGATGTTGTTTCCGCCGAGGGAAATATTCATCGAGACGCGGCGGTTGGGGTTGGCGGACTGGATGAGGTCGGCGGCACGGCCGGCCCAGCCGATGTTACCATTGCTCTCGATGGCGACGGAGGTGTGCCATTGCTGGACCTGGTCGGAGTGGGAGTAGAGGCCGCGAGGGAGTTTGGCGGTGGAGGCGACGTAGGCCGTTTTAGTGGTGGGTTCGACGAGGGTGCCGACGTTGGCGACGAAGGCGGCTTTGCCAGCGGCGAAAAGGGAGGCAAGGCCGCTGGTGCCGGCGTGGTTGGCGAAGGCGGGGTGGACGGCGAGCGGGTAGGGGGCGTAGGCTGAGGGGGCGAGGGCAATGCCGTTGGCGAGGGCAAGGCCGTCGGAGTTGGTGGCAGCGTCGTAGGTGCCGCCGCGGACGGATTCGTAGGTGGCGCGGGCGGTGCCGGCGTTGGAGGCGGGGAAGAGGACGTTGCAAGAATCGATGCCGCCGGCGAAGAAAAGGCAGACGAGGGCGCGGTAATCGGTGCCGGGGAGGATGGACTGCGCGATGGCGGAGTTGGCCATGCGTAGATTAAGCAGGGTGGAAAGCAGGCCTACCGAGCCGACGGCGGCGCAGCTGGCTTGGCCAAGGAAATCGCGGCGGGAGAGGGTGCGCATGGGGGTGGTTGTGGCTGGTAAAGCTGGTAAGCTAGTAGAGCGGTTAAGCTAGGAAACGTGCAGCGTAGTTGAAATGCGGATGCGTTTTATTCTTAGCGGAGGACGGCGGACTCGGGGCTGATGGCGGCGAGGTGGGCGGCGACGCGGAAGCGTAGGCGGGCGCGGTTGTCGGAGTGGAGCGGGTTGGTGGTGGCGGCAGGGTCTTCGAGGCGGCGGACGGCGCGGGTGATGGCGCGGTAGGTGGCGGGGCTCATGCGGCCGGCGCAAAGGCGGCGGTCGAGCTCGGCGACGAGGGCGTCGGGGTCGGCCTTGGCGAGGGCGATCCAGGCGGTTTCGTCGATGCGGGTATTCCAAGTGGGCTGCGGGGGCGTAGCACCGTCGGTGAGTGTGTTGCTGGAGTTGAAGCGGGTAAGGGTGGCGGCGGTGGTGCCGGTACCGCTGGTGCTACCCACGGAAGTGACATTAAGGGCGGAGCTGAAGCGGTCGGTGCTCGTGATGGCGGTGGCGGAGTTTACGATTTGCATCTCGGGGGCAACGAGGCTGGCGGCGGAGAGCGGGCCGAGGGGGCGGTATTCAGGGGAGTAGAAGTTGAAGACGCTGGGGGCGCTGAGGGGGCGTTGCTGGAATTCACTGTCTATGCCACCGAAGCCGCGGAAGCGGCCGCCAGAGGAGACGGGGTCTTCGGGGGCGGCGGAGAGGGCGCGGGCGAAAGCGACGAAGCGGGTGTAGGGTTCACGGACGAGGCCGTGCTCGGGAACGAGGGTGCGGGCGTGGAGACGGGCTTCGTCGTGGGTGAGGATTTTTTTGATGACGGTCCCGAGCTGACCGCGCGTGCCGCCGGGGGTGGGGTGGGTGGAGTTTTCGAAGACATCGACGACGTCACGCACGTAGCCGGGGGTGGGGTTGGAGGTTACGAGGCGTTGGATGAGTTGGCGGCAGATGAAAGGGCCGATGTTGGGGTGGGCGGAGAGCCAATCGAGGGTGGCGGCGAGGTCGGCGTCGCCGGCGGTTTGGCTGTTGGTAGTGCTGCCGGAGCGGGCGGGGACAGAGAGGATGGTGTGGCCCGGGAGGGAGAGGGTCTTGGCAGCGACGTCGTGCTCGCCGTCGAAGAAGCGCATGGGGAGGAAGTATACGCTGCGACTGTCGTAAAAGGTGGTGGTTGGAATGATGTTAGCGTCGGTCGGTTCGGCGTCGGCGTTGGAGAAGCGGGAGCCAATGCTGAGGCCGGTGAAAACTCGGGCGAGGGTCTCTACTTGGGATTGGCCGTAGGTGGGGATGGATTGGCCGGCGGGGATGGTCTCGCCGTCGGGTCCAAGGGCGGTGCCGTCGGAGAGAAGCTGGGTGCCGTCACGATTTAGCCGCCAGAGTCCGATGGAGAAGAGCTGAAGGACCTCGCGGGCGTAGTTTTCGTCGGGAAAACGGCCGATGGCTGGGTTGGCTTTGCGGTTGCGCAGAGAACTGAGGAACTGGCCCATGTTGGGGTGGCGGGTGACGTCTTCGAGCAGGGTGCGGTAGCTGCCGAAGGCGTTTCGCAGGAGCACGTCGTAGTAGTCGGCGGGGCCGCGTTGATCGTCGGCGACGGAGCTGTTGCGGTCGGAGATGACGAAGATTTGGGAGAGGGCGAAGGCGATGCGCTGGCGGAGAGGATCGGAGTTGGCGTCGGTGCGCATGGACTGGCGCCAGAAGGCCTCGATACGGTGTTCGGACCCGACGCGGGCATCGACGGCTTTGTCGCCGCTGGCGATGGGGAGTTCGGCCTGCCATTGGCGAACGAGGGGCAGGTGGAGGTTTACCGGGCGGGCGAGTTGCGCGTCGATCCAAGCGGCGAAGCCGAGGGTGCGGACGCGGTTAAGCTCATCAGGGGCGGGGCCGAAGGTGGCTTGTTGGAGGAAGCGGGTGGCGGCGTCGGTGGAGGGAAGCTGGTCGTTTGTGTCGAGAAGGGTGAGGGTGGCGGAGGTTTGGGTGCCGAGGGTGTAGCCGGAGCCGGGGGCGAGGGTGACGGTGATGGTTTCGGAGGGTTCGGCGAGGGCGTCGGCGAGAGGCGTGAGAGAGAGGTAGGCTTCGTCTTGGCCGAGGGCGAATTGGACCCGCAGGAGGGCGGGTTCGGCGTAGTCGAGCCCGGGGGTGGCGGTGCCTCCTAGGGTGAAGTAAACGGTGAGCGGATCGAGTCGGCTGAGGACGGTGGTGCTTTGCCAGCCGGGGCGGCGGAAGACGACGAGGCCGGGGTCGGGCCAGTTTTCCGCGAGTTCAGAATCGAGGGCGGCGACGGTGATGACGTTGCTGGTGGTGGCCAG
>JAIXRU010000127.1 GCA_027485045.1 Opitutaceae bacterium
TAACGGCGCCGACCGTCCTGGAGTGGTCTTGGCAGCGGTCCATGATCGGCAGGTCGAACATCTTTGCGTATTCGCAGGCGCGGCGCATGAGTTCGTTGGACTGCACGCAGTCGCCGTCGTCGGTGATGGCGACGACTCCGGCGCGTTTGAGCGAACCGATGGGGGCGAGGGCCTGGCCCTTCATGCCCACGGTAATGCAGCCGGTGGGGTAAACGTGGACGCAGGCGGAGCGGGAGGCGGAGTCTTTGATTAACTGGATGGTGCCAGTGTTGTCGGCCACGGGGGCGGTGTTGGGCATGCAGACCACGGAGGTGAACCCGCCGGCGGCGGCGGCGCGGGAGCCGGTCTCGATGGTTTCCTTGTGGGTCTGGCCGGGCTCGCGGAAGTGGACGTGCACATCGACCAAGCCGGGGGCGGCGACGAGGCCGGTGGCGTCGATTTTTTTGGCCTTCTTTAAATCGGCGGCGGAAGGGCGGGCGATGAATACGCCATCGCGCAGGAACAGTTCGCCGTCGGCTTCATCGCGCTTGGCGGCGGGGTCGATGACGCGGGCGTGGGTGAGGTGGTAGAGAGGCATCGTGTTGAAGAAAAAATTTCAAATTCCAAGGGGCCAAACTCCAAAGGGGAGGGCTCGCGGGAAGCGGGTTAAATGGTTCGTGAGGGGAGTGGCGCGGGAGCGGGAGCCTTTGGCGTTTGGCTATTTGTGATTTGGCGCTTTGGCGTTTGGAGCTTTGGCGTTTAGCCCTTGGTCTTTCGTTATTCGCCCGAGGTCACGGAGGCGGGGTTGCCGCCGGCGCAGAGGAAGAGGCAGGCCATGCGCACGGCGATGCCGTTGGTCACTTGGTCGAGGATCACGCTGCGGTCGCCGTCGGCCAGGTCGCTGTCGATCTCCACCCCGCGGTTGATCGGGCCGGGGTGCATAATGATGGCTTTCGGACTGAGCCAACTGGCGCGGGTGCTGTTGAGCCCGAACATCGAGGTGTATTCGCCGAGGCTGGGGAACATGGTCGCAGTCTGGCGTTCGTGCTGTATTCGCAGTAACATGACGACTTCGGCATCGGCCAAGGCGGAACGCAGGTCGTGGGAGACCTTGACACCGAGGCCTTCGAGGGAACGCGGCACCAGGGTGGACGGGCCGCAGAGGGTGAGATCGGCGCCGAATTTGACCAGGGCGTGAATGTTGGAGCGGGCGACGCGGCTGAAGAGAATGTCGCCGAGGATGACGACGCGACGGCCGCGCAGGTCGGGGCCGAGGCGTTCGCGCATGGTAAAGGTATCGAGCAGGCCCTGGGTGGGGTGTTCGTGGGGGCCGTCGCCGGCGTTGATGACGGGGATGTCGAGGATCTTGGAAAGGTAGAGCGGCGAGCCGGCGCAGTTGTGGCGGATGACGATCATATCCGCACCGAGGGCGGCGATGTTTTCGGCGGTGTCGCGCAGGGTCTCGCCTTTGGTGGTCGAAGAGCTAGCGGCGTCGAAGGAGATGACGTCGGCGCTGAGGCGCTTGGCCGCCATGTCGAAGGCCATGCGGGTGCGGGTGCTCGGCTCGAGGAAGAGGTTGACGATGGTCTTGCCGCGCAGGACGGGGATTTTTTTCACCGAGCGGCCAAGCACTTTTTTGAAGGCGGTGGCGACGGTGTGGATCTGTTCGATCTCGGCGAGAGAGAGTTCCTCAAGGGTGAGAAGATGGCGGCGGTTCCAAGTCATGGGAAAAGGGCTGGGGTTAACGTTTTTTCGGGGCGACGGTTTCGACGCGGATGGCGTCGTGGCGTGGATCGGTAGCGTGCAGGACGACGGTGACTTTTTCGTTGGAAGCGGTCGCGAGGGTGATGCCGGTGTAATCGGCGGCGACGGGCAGGGTGCGCCCGCCACGATCTACGAGGACGGCGAGTTCGACCTTGGCGGGGCGGCCGTGGTCGAAGAGCTCGTCGAGGGCGGCTTTCACGGTGCGACCGGACTGGAGCACATCATCGACGAGGATCACAGTGGCTCCGGTGACGTCGATGGGTATTATAGTCGGGGTAAACTCCTTGGGGATGGGGTTGCGGTCGATGTCGTCGCGGTGGAAGGAGATGTCGAGGATGCCGGTGCGGGGGCGGGCGCCTTCGGGGTAAAACTCGCGAAGCAGGAGCTGCAACCGGGTGACGACGTGCACGCCGCCGTTGGCGATGCCGATAAGGATGAGGCTCCGGGACTTATCGGCGGGGTGGCGGGCGGCGATTGCAGCGGCCAGTTGGGCGAGGGCGAGGCCGATTTCGGATGCGGCGACGCCGGGTATCGGGGTAGGTGCGGGAGTAGGACGTTTGGCGGGCACGGTGGCGATGAGGGTAAAAGTGGGCGGAACCTTCGTGTCCGGATTCAGAACTGGCAAGTTCGGGAGTAGCGGTGAACGGGTAAAAATCGGAGAAAGTTAAGCCGGGCGTCTGCGGGGTTGCATGCGGCCATAGGGATTTCCAAGGTGGCCGACTCATGGCCCTTTTCAGTCTCCTCGATCTCTCTCATGCCTTCGGTGGCGCGCCGGTGCTTGACCACGTAAATTTTCAGGTCGATCCCGGCGAACGGGTGTGTCTGGTCGGACGCAACGGCGCGGGTAAATCCACCTTGATGAAACTGATCGCGGGCGACATGCGCCCCGACTCCGGCCAGGTGTTTCGCCAGCCGGGGGCGCACTTCGCCCGCCTCGTGCAGGAAGTGCCGCAGGACTTGAGCGGCACCGTGCACGACTTGGTGGCGAGCGGCGTGCGGCGCGATGCCGCCGGGCATGAAGAGGACTGGGAAATCGATGTGCGCATCGAGGATCTGATCGCCCGCTTGCAGCTCGCGCCGACGGCGGAGTTTGCCCAGTTGTCGGGCGGTTTGAAGCGTCGCGTGCTGCTCGGGCGGGCCATCGCGAGCAAGCCGGACCTGCTGCTGCTCGACGAGCCGACCAATCATCTTGATATCGAGAGCATACTCTGGCTTGAAGAGTTTTTGCTGACGGAAAAAATCGGGCTGTTTTTCGTGACGCACGATCGGGCCTTTTTGCAGAAACTGGCGACCCGCATCGTGGAGTTGGATCGCGGCGTGTTGACCAACTGGGCTTGTTCTTACGATCAGTTCTTGTTGCGTCGGGCCGAGCGTTTGGAGGCGGAGGAACGCCAGCGGGCGGCGGCGGACAAGAAGCTGGCGCAAGAGGAGGAGTGGATTCGTCGCGGGGTGCGCGCCCAACGCAAACGTGCGGGCAATCGCATCGAGGCGCTCTATGCGCTGCGGGCTGAGCGCAAGGCGCGCCGCGAGCAGGCGGGTAGCGCCGTGATTCGTATCTCCAGTGCCGACGAGTCGGGCGTGAAGGTGATCGAGGCCGCCAACATCGCCTTCGGCTATCCGGGGGCGGCGCAGCCGCTGGTGCGGGATTTTTCCGCGATCATTACTCGTGGCGACAAGATCGGGCTCATCGGGCCGAATGGCGCGGGCAAGACCACGTTTTTGAAACTCCTGCTCGGCCAGTTGCAGCCTACGGCCGGGACCTTGAAGCACGGCACCAAGCTGGAGGTGGTGTATTTCGACCAGTTGCGCGCCCAGATCGACGACAACAAGACGGTGGCGGACAATGTCTCGGACGGCAACTCACACATCACGGTGGATGGACGCTCCAAACATGTGATTGGTTATCTTCAGGATTTTCTCTTCGAGCCGGAGCGTTCGCGCACGCCGGCCCGGGTCTTGTCGGGCGGGGAGCGCAACCGTCTCCTGTTGGCGCGGCTTTTCACCAAGCCGGCCAACGTGCTGGTGCTCGACGAACCGACCAACGATCTCGATGCCGAGACGCTCGATCTGCTGGAGAATTTGCTAGTCGAGTTTGAGGGCACGGTCTTGGTGGTGAGCCATGATCGTAAGTTCCTCGATGAAGTCGTGACCGGCACCTACGTGTTCGACGGCAAGGGCGGGATTGAAGAATTTATCGGCGGTTATTCCGACTGGGTGACGGAGAAGGCCAAGCAGGCCAAAGGTCCAGTCGCGGCCGTAAAGACGAGCGCTCGCGCCATCGCCACGCCGGCGCAGGCCACGGTGGCTCCGGTGAAAACCTCCGCGGGTCGGAAACTAAACAACCGCGAGCAACGCGAACTGGCGGAGCTGCCGGCCAAGATTGAGAAACTGGAGACCGAGCAGGCCGAGTTGGCGGCGAAGCTGGGCGATCCGAAGTTTTTTAAACAAGAGGCTGCGGTGGTGCGCGCCGCCGAAGTACGGCTGAGCGAAATCGAGAAAGAACACGCGGCGTCCCTTGCCCGTTGGGAGGAACTGGAAGCCGCCTCGAACGGCGGCTGAATGTCTGTGCTGATGTAGGGCGGGGGCGCCGCACACCGTATTGCGTATTGCGTGACCGGGTTTGCGAACGGCGGAGTGCGGCGACCCCGCCCTATTTTTTCGGCGTTATTTGGCGGGGGCCGGGGCGGGCACGATGTTGAATTGCAGGGCGCGGGCGGGGTCGAGGTATTGGCGGGCTAGTACGTCGAGCTCGGCTTTGGTGATGGATTCGTAGTCGGCGCGGCGGGTGCGAGACCATTCGATGCGCCAGGGTTGTTCTTGGGCGGCGCCGAGCACGGTGGTGAGCCAGTAGGCGTTGGTGCGCTCACTTTCTTGCAGGCTGGTGAGGAGTGGCTGGCGGGCGCGGATGAGTTCGTCGTCTTTCACTCCGTGGGCGGACAGATCCGCGGCTGCGGCGAGTACGGCTTTGCGCACGGCTTCGATTTCGGGCGGATCCGTCAGCACTTGGGCAAGAATGAAACCACGATCACGGTAGCTCTCGCTGGGGGCGTTGCCGGCCTGCGGGCTGTAGCTGCCGCCCAGCTCTTCGCGCACCGCAGTGCGCAGGCGGTCGGAAAGGATTTCGGAAAGAAGGTTGAGCCGGCGCGTGCGGCTGACGTCGCGGGCGTCGGTGGTGGGCCAATACACGGCGAGCAGGTTTTTGACGATGGAGCCTTGGTAGGTGAGGGTGAAGGTGCCGGGCGGGGGCGTGGGCACGCGGCGTAGCTCTTCCAAGGCGGGTTTCGCGGGGCGGGCGGGCAGGGTGCCTAAGGTGGCGGCGAGGGCGGGGATGGTTTTTTCCACGTCGAAAGCGCCGACCAGACTGAGCTCAACTGGGCCGGCGAGTTGGGGGGCTAGCCAGGTGCGGAGTTCGTCGAGGGTGCGGGCGAGCGCTTCGTCGCGCGCGGGCAGGCCGAAGCGCGGATCGCCGGAGGCGAGCAGTCGGGGCACTTGTTGGTTTAGCGCGCCGTTGGGCTGGGTGGCGAGGCGGGCGAAGAAGGGTTCCAACTGACGGCGCACGGTGAGTTGAGCCTCGGGGCGGTAACCGGGATCGGTGAGGTGGGCGGTGAGCAGTTGGAGCTGCAGGTCGAGGTCGGCGGGGGTGGTTTTGCCGGAGAAAACGAGGGCGTCTTCGCCGATTTGCAGGCCCACGCCGACATTGCGCCCGGCGAGGATGCGGCGGAGTTCGTCGGCGGAGTGCCGGCCGAGACCGCCGGCGGTGAAGGCGGCACCGCCGAAAAAAGCGAGGCCGGGCTGGTCGTGGGGTTCGGTGAGCTGACCGGTGCCGACGCGGGCGCGCAGCGCGATGGAGCCGGCTTCGAAGTCGGTGGGCTTGAGGTTCACACGCACGCCGTTCGCGAAGACGAGTTGGGTGATGCCGAGGTCGGCGACTTCGGTGCGGGAAGTGATTTTTCCGGCGGTCCCGAAGTCGTTGTAGGCCCAGGCGGCGTCGGTGCGTTCGGCGGGCGCGGTGACTTCGGCGGCGGTGGCGGCGATGTAGGTCTGGGCGATGAGCGCCGAGGCGGCGGCGGGGGTGTCGCCAAGGCGGGTGTTGCCCATGACGGCGAGGCGGCGCGCGCCGGGATCGCCCCAGGCGGCGCGGAAGGCGGGGAGGAGGTCGGCGGGGGTGAGTTTGGCCAGGGCGGGGGCGAGCAAGGCGAGGTCGGCGGCGGGGGTGGTGGGGATGGTGCCTTCGATGAATGCGTCGACGAGTTCGTCGGCGCGTTCTTCGGAGCGGCGGGTGGCGTCGGTTTTCAGCGCTTGTTCGAGGCGATTTTGATAGCTGGCGACGGCCTCGCGCAGTTCGGCGGCGGTGAAACCGAACTGGAGGGCGCGACGGAGTTCGTTGTCCCCGACGCGGAGGGTGTCGGTCCATTTGCCCGGGCGGGCGGTGAGTTGGAGTTCAGCGCCGTCGTGGATGCCGGGGAAGGAGTCGGGGCCGGCGGCGGCTTTGACGAAGGGGGCGGTTTCGGTTTTGGCGAGTTCGGCGAAGCGACGATTCAGGAGATCGAAGGCGAGGTCGCGGGGGAGATCGCGCAGGCGTTTTTGAGCGGAGTCGGGGCTGCGGTCGGGCGGAAGCAGGTTGGACAGGGTGACGGTGGTGGCGCTGGCCTCGGGTTCGAAGTGGTGGCCGAAGCGGGGGCCGGTGGTGGAGGGGGTGCCGAGGTCGGGCTCGGGACGAGCGGGGCCGCGGGCGGCGAGCGGGCTGAAGAGATCGCGAAGTTGTTTTTCAACTACGGCGGGATCGAGGTCGCCGATGGCGACCACGGCGAGTCGCTCGGGGCGATACCAGGTGTTGTAGAAATCGGCGAAGTCGGGCCGGGTGGCGGTTTTGATGACGGGTTCGAGGCCGATGGGCAGGCGGGCGGGCAGGAGGGTGCCGGCGTAGAAGAATTCGTAACCGGCGACGGCGGCGCGGTAGTCGGCGGAGTCGCGGGCGAGTTTTTCGGAGAGGACGACGCCGCGTTCGTGGTCGATCTCGGCCGGTTGGAGCAGGAGCTCGCCCGCGTAGTCGGCGAGGACGCGCAAGCCCTCGGCGAGGGTGGCGGGTTTGGCGTCGGGCAAATCGAGCATGTAAACGGTACGGTCGAAGGACGTGTAGGCGTTGGTATCGCCGCCGAAGTTCATGCCCATGCGTTGGAAAAACTCGACCAAGGTGCCGGGCGGGTAGTGGGTGCTGCCGTTAAAGGCCAGGTGTTCGAGAAAGTGGGCGAGACCGCGTTGGGCCTCGGTTTCGTGCAGGGAGCCGGCGGCGACGATTAGTCGCAGGGCAACGCGTCCGCGCGGTTCGGGGTTGGAGCGCAGGGCATAGGAGAGACCGTTGGGCAAAGTGCCCACCGTAAGCGCGGGGTCGGCGGCGAGGTCAGAGAGGCCGGGGGCGGGCGGGAATTTTAACGCGGAGGGAGTGTTGGCCGTGGCGGCGAAAGTTTGGCCAGGCACGGCGAACGAGAGCAGCAGACCGACGATGAGGGCGAAGAAGCGCATGGGTGTAATGACGAATGACCAAGGACGAATGACGAATGAAAAGTCGGGTGAGAAGAGACCTTGGGATTAAGCATGGTTTGAGTGCCGAACGCGAATCGGGTTCCCAGTCGGCGCGGAAACCTTTTACGGTAAACGCCCAAACATGCTCTGGCTTTATCGGCTTCTTTTTTTGCCCCTCACTGTGCTGGCCGCGCCCTATTACGGGTGGCGGATGCTCCGGCGCGGGGGCTATGGTGCGGGATTCGGGCAGCGCTTCGGAGCGGTGGCGGTTTTGCCGGCGCGAAGGCCGGGCGTGCGGCGGGTTTGGTTGCAGGCGGTGAGCGTGGGGGAACTCCTGGCGGTGGCACCTTTGCTCGAAACCTGGCAACGCGAGGGACGCGTGGAGATTTACCTCACGACGACGACGAGCACGGGCTACGCTTTGGCGAAACAGCGTTATTTGGATAAAGGCGCGGTCCTCGGGCTGGGCTATTTCCCCTTGGATTTCTGGCCATGCTCAGCCCGGGCATGGAGGCAGATTCAGCCGGATCTGGCGGTTTTGACCGAGGGCGAGCGCTGGCCCGAACATTTGCATCAAGCGGCGGAGCGCGGAGTGCCGGTGGTGGCGGTGAATGCGCGGCTCTCGGACCGGAGTTTTCGACGCATGCGGCGGCTCGGTCCGCTGGCGCGCTTGTTGGTGGGCGGTTTGACGCGGGTCCTGGCGGCGAGCGAGTCGGATGCGGCGCGTTTCGCGGCTTTCGGAGTGGCGGCGGAACGGATCGAGGTGACGGGTAATTTGAAACTCGATGTGGCACTCCCGGTGGTCGATGAGGGGCAGCAGGCGCGGCTCCGATCTGAGCTGGGCTTGGGCGGAAGCGCGAAAATCCTGCTCGGGGCCTCGACCTGGCCGGGCGAGGAGGTGGCCTTGCTGAATGCCTGGCGGGCGGTGAGGGCGACGGGTTGGAAGTTATTGCTTGTGCCGCGTCATGCCGAGCGGCGGGCGGAGGTGGAAACGGCTTTGATCGATGCCGGGGTGGCGTATCATTTCCGGTCCCGTGGCGTGGCGACGGGCGAGGTCGATGTGGCGGTGGCGGATACCACTGGAGAACTGCAAACCCTGCTCGCGCTGGGCGAACTGGTGTTTGTGGGCAAGACGCTCCCTCCGCACACCGAAGGGCAGACCCCGGTGGAGGCGGCGGCGCGGGGGCGGGTGGTGATTTTCGGGCCGGGCACGGCTAATTTTCGCGGGATCGCGGGGGAGCTTGAGCGTGGCGGCGCGGCGTGCCGGGTGGCGGATGCGGACAGCTTGGTCGAAGCGGTTTCCCGTTTGGCAAAGGATGCGGTTGCGCGTGAACGGCTGGGCATGGCGGCCCTGGCCTGGCATGCCGGCAATCGCGGGGCGGCGGCGAGGACGCTGGCGGCTTTGCAGAAGATTTTGGCGAATGTGAATTAAGGGTTGAAGCGCGGGGTGCGGGGCTTTGCTCTAAATCTTTCGCGGATGCAAAATCACGGACCGAAGCGCGTTTACACCCCTCACTCGCTTGAATTCTGGTTTAGCCGGTTGGAGCACAACTGGGAAACCTACTTCACGGCGGAGCAACTTGAACGCGGTCACGCCCTCTATCGCGATGGCGAGGTAAGGGAGCTCGAACTTACCGCCGGCGACGCCATCGTGCATCGCAAAGTAGAGAAAAAGGATGAATACGCGGTTATCGAGTGGGCGGAGAAAGGGTTTTCGGTGCGTTCTTCATCGACCGATTTGGAATCTGCTAAATCACTAGCTGTAGCTGGTTTGCATGAAATCGAGGAGTTGGTTGCGGATGAGATTTCCCCGTTGCCCGAGGTGGTGTCTGTCCCGGTGTCGACCACGGGTTCGCTCACATACCGCGCAGCGGGACCGGTAGCGGCGGGCAATCCGGCGGCGGCATTGCCAGTGAACCGCAGCAAGACGACCCTGCCCACGGGGGGCAATGCAGCGGCGACGGTGGGGGCGCGCACGCTTTTGCTGGTATTTACCACGAACGACGACGGGTTGAATTTCGCGACCTTCTGGTTGTCGGCGAATAAAAGCCGCGTCGCCGCGCTCGGGCCTGCTTCGCGCGCACCGGGCGTGCCGCATGCCAGTTCGGGAGAGCGCGCCAAGTTGATCGGCCTGGCCTCGTATGCGCGCAAAGCGCATTTCGTCTACAAGCAGGATACCGGGCTGTATCTGATGAGTTCGGTCGCGGAGATTCCGAATTTTCTGAAATCCATCCTTCCGCCCTGGAAGAAGTTATTCGGGGTCGAGCTGGATGCGGCCTCGGCCCTGCTGCTTAAAGGCACGCAAGAAATCAGCATCGAAGCCGTAGCCGGCACCACGCGACGCGGGGCCAAGGGCGCGGGTCTGGACTCGGTGCTCGATCTGCGGTGGATTTTTAAGGCGGGTGAACGCCTGCTCAACGATGCCGAAGTGAAACTTTTGCTGGCGAAAAACACCACCCCGGTGGTTTTGCCCAGCTTGGGAATCGTGAGCTTGCCGCCAGAGAAACTCGCGATGGTGAAAGCATGGGAAAAAGGTGCGGCCGAGACGCATGGTGAGGGCGCGCTGTCGCCTCACCTGTTGGTTTCAGTGTTTAACGACGCCCGTTTCAAGCTCACGCTGTCGCCGGACTTGGTCACTTGGCGCGACAGTGTGCTGGCCGGGCCGAAGAAAACGCGGGAATTGCCGGAGCGTTTGCGGTCTTACCAAGGTAGAGGCGTGGAATGGCTCTGGCACCTGGCGGACAAGGGTTGCCACGGTCTGCTCGCGGACGAGATGGGTCTGGGTAAAACCTTGCAAGTCATCACCCTGCTTGCGAAACGGGCGATCAGTGACCGGCCCAGTCTGATCGTTTGCCCGGCCAGTGTGGTGCCGGTCTGGCAGGATGAAATCGCTCGGTTTCATCCGGAATTGACGGTGGATGTTTTAAAGTTCGGCCATGACTTTACCTCCCGCGAAACACCCTGCATCTGGCTGGCCAGCTATACGCAATTACGTAAACACAAGGCCTTGTTGGATAAGTATAAATTTGGCTATGCCGTGCTGGACGAAGGTCAGTTTATCAAGAACCCGGATGCCAAAGTTACCCAGACCTGTTTCGCGATTCGTGCGAGCCACCGCATCGTATTGAGCGGCACGCCCTTGGAGAATCGACAGCTCGATCTTTGGTCGATTTTCCGGTATCTTTTGCCCGGGCTTTTGGGTTCGAGGATGGGCTTTGAAAACGCGATTGTGGCGGATCGGGCCGGCACCTTGGCCCGGCTGCGGGTGCAGCTTGCACCGTTCATGTTGCGGCGCACCAAGGCGGAGGTGGCCTCGGAATTGCCGCTCAAGCAGGAGATGGAGTTGATTTGCCCGCTGAGCCCGGTGCAGCGAGAAGAATACGCCCGGATCTGCACCGAGGGCCTCTCACGCTTGGGCGACGATGTGGGGGCGGCGATGCGGGAGAAGAGTTTTGGCTTTCTGGCCCTGCTCACGCGCCTCCGACAGGTTTGTTGTGATCCAGATATGTTGCCCTGGCGCAATTCCCCACTGGCCGATTCGGGTAAAATCACTCTGCTGATCGAGAAACTCGCCGAAATCGTGGCAAGCGGGCACAAGGTCGTGATTTTCTCCCAGTTCGTGATGTTGCTCGACCGGGTGAAGGAGGCACTGGTGCAAAACTTCCCGGAACTCCCTCGTTTTGAGCTCACGGGCATGACCCTGGACCGGCAGAAACCGGTGCAACAGTTCCAAGGGGCCGAGGGTGCGGCGGTCATGTTGGTTTCGCTCAAAGCGGCCGGCACGGGAATCACTTTGCACGCGGCGGACTATGTTTTCCTGCTCGATCCCTGGTGGAATCCGGCGGTGGA
>JAIXRU010000262.1 GCA_027485045.1 Opitutaceae bacterium
GGCGGCCTCTACACCAAGGCCGGCCGCATCGCCGATGGGTTGAAAATGGACCGCAAACTCGTCCGCCTTCAGCCCGACAACGCCACCGCCCGCTACAACCTCGCCTGCAGCCTCGCCCTTTCCAAGCGCCCCTCCCAAGCCCTTACCTGCCTCGCCCAAGCCATCGCCCTCGGTTACGACGACGCCGAATGGATGGCCAACGACCCCGACCTCTCCGCCCTCCACCCCCGCCCCGACTTCCAGTCCCTGCTCCAACTCGTCCGCAAAGCCGCGCCCTAACTCCCCGCTCCCAGCTTACTAGCTCTACAAGCTTATCAGCTTTACCCTCTTTCCTCCATGCCCGCCCTTCTGAACTACGAACCTCTCGTCCTTCCGCCGCGCGCATCCCTGCCGGCCCTCACCGCGATCCAGCAGGAAATCCTCGCGCTTAAAAAACAGCGCAACGCCGTCATCCTCGCCCACAATTACCAAAACGAAGACATCCAGCGCGTGGCCGATTTTGTCGGCGACTCCCTCGGGCTCAGCTACCAGGCGCAATCCGCCCAGGCCGACGTCATCCTCTTCTGCGGCGTGCACTTCATGGCCGAGACCGCCAAAATCGTTAACCCCGGCCGCACCGTGCTCCTGCCCGATCTCGACGCCGGCTGCTCCCTCGCCGACTCCTGCCCCGCCGAACGCCTCGCCGCCTATAAAGCCGCCCACCCCGAGGTTTACGTCGTCGCCTACATCAACTGCTCCGCCGCCGTCAAAGCCCTCAGCGACGTCATCGTGACCAGTGGCAACGCCCAGAAAATCGTGCAACGCGTGCCCGCCGACCGCCAGATCCTCTTCGTGCCCGACCAAAACCTCGGCCAATGGGTTTCACAAAAAACCGGCCGCGCCATGCAACTCTGGCCGGGCAGTTGTTACGCCCACGTCATGTTTACCACCCAGGCGATCGAGCGCATCCGGCTCCAGTTCCCCGATGCGCCCGTGGTCGCCCACCCCGAGTGCGTGCAAGCGGTGCGCGACCTCGCCGACGAAGTCTGCTCCACCGAGCTGATGGTGAAATTCGCCAAAACCTCCCCCGCCGACAAAATCATCGTCGTCACCGAGAGCGGCATGCTTCACCGCCTGCGCCGCGAAGTGCCGGACAAAACCTTCATCGCCGGCCCCACCGACACCTGCGCCTGCAACGACCGCCGTTCCATGAAAATGAATACGATCGAGAAAGTGCGCGACGCCCTCAAGTTCATGCGCCCCGCCATCGAAGTCCCCGAGCCCATCCGCACCCAAGCCCTCGCCCCCATCCAGCGCATGCTGGACTGGAGCCGTTAACCCGCCCCAAGCGTCGCCCCGCCCGCCTACCCCGTCTGCCCCGCCCGAGCACCCCTCAGCGCCTCAGCTTGCAGCAAAGTGTAACCAAATTGGTTACACTTTGCCGGTCGGCGCACGCGTCCGATGCGGAAGGCGAATTAGGGATATGCTCGCCGGGGGCTGCTCGCCGGCACTCGGCTCTCGCTCGCTAAGGCCATTGATTTAGCGCGGCACTCTGAGCAGCCCGCTTGCATCGCTGAAAGCTTCCGCCTTTGTTAAAGACCTTATGAGCACCGGCAAACTTCTCCTCGTGGTCTTCGGCGCCCTAGGCGCCCTCCTCCTCGTACTCGGCCTTTGGGTGGCCGGTATCTTCAACCGTCTCGTCGGGCTCGAACAAGCCGCCGACGCTCAGTGGGCCCAGGTGCAAAACGTCTACCAACGCCGCGCCGACCTCGTGCCCAACCTCGTCGCTACCGTGGCCGGCGCCGCCAACTTCGAGAAATCCACCATCGTCGAGGTCACCGAAGCCCGCGCCTCGGTCGGCCGCGTCACCCTGCCCGCCGGCGGCGCACCCACCGATCCCGCCCAGCTCGCCCAGTTTGAACAGGCCCAGGGCCGCCTCGGCTCCGCCCTTTCCCGCTTGCTCGTGGTCTCGGAACGTTATCCGGATTTAAAGGCCACCACCAACTTCCGCGATCTCCAGGCCCAGCTCGAAGGCACGGAAAACCGCATCGCCGTCGAGCGCGGCCGTTTCAACGAGGTCGTGCGCGACTACAACACCGCCATCAAGCGCTTCCCAGCCGTTATCTTCGCCGGGATGTTCGGACACCAACCCAAGGTCTACTTCGCCGCCAAACCCGGCTCCGAAGAGCCGCCCAAGGTGCAGTTCGATTTTGGTAAACAACCCGCCCCCGTCCCCGCCCCCGCCCGCCTGTGAACATTTACCCCGTGGCGTTAGTCCTGGCCTACGCCCTCCGCCGCGCTCGTGTCGTTCTTGTGCTCGGCCTTGCCTGGCTCTTCGCCGGCCTGCTTCCAGCCGCCGAGACCATCCCGCCCGCGCCGAGTAAGTTTTTTAACGACTACACCGGTACCGTCTCTAATGCCACCGCCCGCGCCCTCGACTCCCGTCTCGCCGAACACGAGCGTTCCACCTCCAGCCAGATCGTGGTGGCGATTTTCCCGCGCATGGCATCCGACTCCTCGGTCGAGGACTACACGGTGCGCGTCGCCCAAGCCTGGGGTGCCGGCCGGAAGGAGCGTGACAACGGTGCCGTGCTTTTCGCCTTCATGCAGGAACGCCAGCTTTACCTCCAGGTGGGCTACGGCCTGGAAGGGGCCATCCCCGACGCCCTCGCCAAACGCATCATCGAGGACGAGATCGTGCCCCGGATGCGCGCCGGCCAGCCCGACGCCGCCTTCACGGCTGCGGTGGACGCCATGCTGGCCGCCACCCGGGGAGAATACACTGGCACCGGACGCACCCTGGGGGAAAGAAATCCCAAGGCCGGCCAAAAAAACAACTATGTGTTCCTGATTTTCATTATTCTGGCCTTCTTGATCGCGCGTTACGGGAAAAACTCCACCGAGTACCGCAGCTCAGGCCGCCGCCACACATGGATAAGCACAGGCGGAGGCGGTGGGGGCGGAAGCCGTAGCGGCGGCGGCGGATCCTTTTCCGGCGGCGGCGGCGGCTTCGGCGGCGGCGGCGCCGGAGGTAAATGGTAAGTAAACCGCAGCTATATCCACACCCAGCCCATGAACCTTTTCACCAGCTCCCCCCGCATTGATCACGCCCGCATTGAGGCCGCCATCGCCGCCGCCGAGCGGCTGACCTCGGGCGAGATCCGCGTCGTGCTCTCGCACCGGGCCGCGCCCGAACCCGTCGTCGCCGCGCAGAACGAATTTACCCGCCTCGGCATGCATGCCACCGCCGCGCGCAACGGCGTATTGATTTTTCTCGCACCCCGCTCGCGCACTTTCGCGGTCATTGGCGACATCGGCATACACACCTATTGCGGCGAATCGTTCTGGCGCGAAGTCGCCTCCGCCATGGAGACCGACTTCCGTCGGGACGATTTCACCTCCGGCCTCGTCCTCGGTATAGAACGCACCGGCACCCTGCTCGCCACCCATTTTCCCCGTTCGCAGGACGACCGTAACGAGCTCCCTAACCGCGTCGAAGTTGTCTGAATTCTGGGCTTCACCAGCCCGGAACGACATGCGCAGGTAAACAACCTGGCCGGGTGAAAAATACTAGCTTACCCGCTATACTCGCTTACTAGCTCATCGCCTAGCTGTCCATGACCCTGCCTGTCCTGAATCTCTCCGCCTATAAATTCACGCCCTTCACCGAGGCGGAACTGCCCGCGCTGCGCGATCGCCTCAGAGTCCGCACCGCCGAGCTCGGCCTGCGGGGCACAATCCTGCTGGCCACCGAGGGTATCAATCTCTTCGTCGCCGGCCCGCGACCCGCCACTGATGCGCTCCTCGCCGAACTGCGCACCGTGCCCGGCCTGGCCGACCTCACGCCGAAGGAGAGCCAGTCCGACGAACGCCCCTTCAACCGCATGCTGGTGAAGATCAAAAAAGAGATCATCGCCTTCGGTCAGGAGGGCATCGACCCCGCCCGGGCTCCTGCCACGCGCATGGAGGCGGCTACCCTCAAGCAATGGCTCGACGAAGGCCGCCCCGTCACCCTGCTCGACACCCGCAACGACTACGAAATCCGTCTCGGCACCTTCAAAGACGCCGTCGTGCCCGGAATCGACCACTTCCGCGATTTCCCCGCCGCCGTGCGCCGCCTGCCGCCCGAGTTAAAAGACCAGCCAATTGTGACCTTTTGCACCGGCGGCATCCGTTGCGAAAAAGCCGCGCCCTTCCTCGCCCGCGAAGGCTTTTCCAACGTGTTTCAACTCGAAGGAGGCATTCTCAAGTATTTCGAAACCTGCGGCGGGGCGCACTACGAAGGCGATTGCTTCGTTTTCGACCGGCGCGTCGGCGTAGATCCGCAACTTCAGGAAACAGACGCCGTAATGTGTTTCGCCTGCCAGATGCCCCTCACCGGTGCCGAGCAAGGCGACCCCCGCTACGTGCCCGACATTTCGTGCCCGCACTGCGCCCCCGTACAGAGCCCGGCGGCTAGCGCGTCGGCATAAGGGATTCCACACGGTAAAACGCTCGCGCACTCGCAGAGATCGCCGGCAAGGCGACGTCTCCGTCAATCGGCTCGCCTGGGTCCAACTGCGTCCACGTAACCAAATCGTCCGTTCGCCAGAGGCGCTGGGTGAGCAGCGGCTCAGCGGTCCACAGCAGCCGGAAGCCACCGCCGACACCGGAGTTTTGCATGGTAAGCGTGGAGCGCATTTGCCGGGCATCATCCACCGCGCGCAGGAAACGGCTCCAGCGGCGCAGGCCAGCATGGTTGGCGGTATTTAGGATGTCTGCGCCATAAAGTTCCACGTAAGGCGCGCCGAACTGCGTCCAGGCGCGCTCAAGGCCGGCCAAAGGCGTGGCGCTGGCGATTTCTGCGGGACGCACGCCATTGTCTCGCGCGTTAAGGGTCCAGGGGCGCAAGGCCTGCAGAAGTGTGTAAGCTTGCGGGGCCGAAACCGCCAGTAACGCACCCACTCCAGCGGGACTGGGACCGGTGTCGGAGAGCGTTTCCTGAAAAAAACCAAGCGTGGGCTTACCCGGTTGATTAAACTCCGTCAGCAGGCGGGCGAGAATAGTATCGTCTAATGACGGACTGGATACGCTGTCTTCCATCAAAAACAGCGCGAGGAATCCGTATTTATTTGGAAAAGCCTCCCGGCTGAAACGCACGGATTGCACCACTGCTTCGATGAATAAATTCCGGGTGTAAGCAGGGTGGGCAATCAACACGCCAGAGACCTCACGCAGTCCTTGCAGCCCGACAATCGGGGCATCCACCGATTGCAGCACCGGGTGATCGGCGATGCGCCAAGAGGTACCCGCAACCACATGGTTGGAGAGTGCCTGCATCAACGCGGCGTAAGCTGTGAGCGCATTGCTATCCCAAGGCACCACTTGGGTGCCGCCAAAATTCGGATTTGGATTATTCCAAGTAACGGTCCCCGCTCGCGTGAGCACATGATCGGGGACTTGGGAGATAAAAATCTCCAGCGTCATACGCTTGCCGCGGGTACGCAGCTCTTCGAGTGCGTTATCAATCCGGGTAAAATCATAAACGGGGCTCTGCGTCCCGGAGTCCCAGGTTTCGAGGTCGATCCAAGGCACACGCAAGGTGTACCCAGCCACGAAATCGTAGTCGTACTTGGCAATTTCCCCCGGCACGTAGCGGGTATCCCCGAGCGCAAAGATACCGCAAGGCCCGGGCGGGGGCGCGGCGGAAGCCAGGCTGGCTATAAACAAAAGCCAAAAGGCACGGATCCCAAGTAACATAATGAGGGTGACATGCAGTGATTGACGCCCAAATCAGGCAGCAGGTTACACAAGTCAGGCAGGCCGGGTGGCCCAGACGATTGACGCTTGGAATAACGGGGGGAAACCTTGGCAAAAATAAGAGGCGTGGCGCGGCAGCCCGCTCACTTTCCTTGGCGGGACGAGGTGCCGGGCTTGGTTTCAAAAGGGCTGAAAACTGCGCAGGAGCTGAACCGCAGGGGCGTAATCGGGAGCGATGGCTAAAATCCATTTGATAGGGGCCAGCTCAACTAACAGACCCAGACCAAAAAAAGCCCCAGACTCTTTTTAGGGAATCTGGGGCCAAAATGGCTGCCCGGGTAGGGGTCGAACCTACGACCAAGTGATTAACAGTCACCTGCTCTGCCACTGAGCTACCAGGCAATA
>JAIXRU010000160.1 GCA_027485045.1 Opitutaceae bacterium
AACGCGGTAACGGTGACCACGTCGGCGTAGCGGGCGGGGCGCAGGTAACGCAGTTGGACCTCGGTAACGGGCAGATAAAAGCCGCTCGCCTCCAACTCTCGATAGGGCACGCCCTCGGCGGCGAGGAGGGCGGTGCGGGCGACTTCCAGCCAGGGCAGGTAGCTGCCATGGTAAACGACGCCCATCATGTCGGTCTCGGCGTAGCGGACCTCGATTTGACTGCGGTGCTGGAGCATAAGTGACGGATTAATGGCGGAAAAATGGACCCAAGTGCAAGGGGAGGCTTGCGCGCCTGTGGTGAAACCGGTTTTTGGTTACATGGATTTACCTCAGCAATTACGCAAAGTCCTGTTGATCGACGACGACCGCGGTCAGGCCAAAATCGTGGATGCTTCTTTCGCGAAGTTCGTCGGTGAGAAATTCCAACTGCATTGGGCGCCCAATTTTGAAGACGGTTTGCTGGCCCTGCGCTGTGAGCACTTCACCGCTTGTCTGCTCGATTATCAACTGGGGCCGGAGTCCGGTCTCGATCTGTTGCGCGAGGTTAAGCGTCTGGAGATTGATACTCCCGTGGTTATGTTAACCAGTGACAGTGCCTTGGATGTGGATACCAAAGCCATGAACCTGGGCGCGCTCGATTATTTGGTAAAACAGGAGATGACGCCGCGCGGCCTCGAGCGTTCCCTGCGCTACGCCATCAAGCTCCACGCAACCCTGGGGGAACTCCGCCGCATGGCTACGCGGGATATGCTCACCGGATTGTTTAACCGTCGCGAGGGCGTGCGTCTGATCGAGCGTGAGGTCGAGCGGGCACGCCAAACGACACACGCACTGACGGTGCTCATGATCGATATCGATAACTTTAAAGGCGTGAACGACCGACTCGGTCACGATGCCGGTGATCGTATTCTTGCCGCCGTGGCCAAGGCGATTTTGGGGGCGGTGCGCGAGGTCGATATGGTGGTGCGGTGGGGCGGCGATGAGTTTGCCGTCTGGGTGGTGGATGCGGATGCTGTAACCGGGCGTCGTCTGGGCGAAGCCATAGTGGCGGCAGTGCACCCTCTGGACTGCACGGTGTCGGTTGGCATGGCGGAATGGAATAGCGCCCGCGACGATGCCGCAGACCTGCTGGTGGCGGCCGACCGCGCGCTGTACGAGGCGAAAAACTCGGGTCGCGACCGCGTGGCCTGATTACGTTGCTTCGTTAACCGCGGCCAGGGACGTCGCGGTGCCCAGGTAGGACTGGCGGCGGGCGGCGCTGCGTCCGCGCGGTCCGGTGCGTTCGCCGGGTGCGCTGTAGGGCTTGCGTCGATAGCCGCCGAGCCCGGGGTTGAGTGCGCAATCGATTTGGTAGGCCTGCATGCGGGCGAAAAGCGCGAGTAGTTGCGCCGGATCGGCGTAGGCATCCAAACCCGAGCGCTCCAAGGCGAGCAGGGTTTCGTGCGTCGCTTCCAGGGTGCTGAGGCAGCCTTCCTGGGGTTGTTGTTTGATTACAAAGCGGCTGGGTGCGGTGGGCGTAAACATGATGCGCGGGAGGCTTTGCAGGCATGGGGAGATGCGCAGCATTTTCCGCGCGCAGGCCCAGGTGGCATCGAGCAGAAAAACGACCAGGCGGCGGCCCTGCAGTTCCTCGGGGAGCAGTTCGCCGCGCGATAGATTCCGCGCGGTCGGTCCGGGATAGAGCAGCACACAGTGGTTGGCGGGATCTGCGAGCAGGGCGCGCACCTCGGCGTGGGTTTCGAATTCCATGCCCATATAGATCGCGCTCTCCGGCAGGCAGAGGTGGGTGAGCCGGCCGGTGCCCGCCTTCTCTTTTTTGAACTCTTTCGGGTGCATGAGAAACACGAACTTGGTGCGTGTTGGCATGGGCACGATAGACCCGCACCAGCAGAGGCGCTGGGGCCAGAAACAACGATAACACGTAACGCGACTCATTCTGCGGGTCGTTTTGCGTCCCTTTTTCTTAAATACCAATCACCTTATTGCGCTGGGTTCGGGAAAACGCACGGAAACCCAGCTCCTAAACGGGGTGTTTAGGAGCCCGGTTTATCTTCCGAGATAAGGCTCAACTGCACCTAGGCGGGGGGAGTGGGCCAAACACGACTCGAGCGCATCAGGCGATTTCTTCGACCGTGGCCTCGGTGACTTGGCCGCCAATGTTGAGTCGGTAGCGGTGCATCGGGCCGATGGCCTTGGCGGTGCTGACTGCGCTAAGCGGCGCGGGCGCCACGGCAGCGGCAGAAGCGGTGGCGGCGGCCGGAGCAGGGGCACTGACCGACACCACGGGCGAGGCGACGACGGCGGCGGGCTTGGGCGCGTGCAGCTTGGCAAATTCCTGCGGGAACATCGCGTGCAGCACGCAGGCTTCGTCGTCGGTGGGCAAATTCTTCGCCGCGAGTTCTTCGCGCAGTTTGGGCATGCGGGGGGAGAGGGCGTCGGCCGGGCGGCCTTCGATGGGCTTGGCCCCGGTGCGTTCGAAAATGAGCTTGAGCAGCTCGGCGTCCACCGTGCCGGGCGGGCGGCCGTATTTGTTGAGCGCGATGTCGGCGGCGGCGGGGGCGATGGTCTTCCAGCGGCCGAACTTCACGTTCAACATGGCCTGCGTGCCGACGATCTGGGAGGTCGGGGTGACAAGCGGAATCCAGCCCAAGGCTTCGCGGACGAAGAAGATTTCCGCCATGACCTCCTGGAACTTGTCGCCCATATTTTGCTCTTTGAGCTGGTTGCGGAAGTTGGAGAGCATGCCGCCGGGGACTTGGTAGATGAGGGTGTCGCTGTCCACGCGCTCGTTGTCGGGCGAGGTGAATTTGCTCAGTTCCTTGTAAACGCCGGTGAAATATTCGCGCAGTTCGGCGAGTTTTTTGAGGTCGAAACTGGGGCAGCGTTCGTGGCCTGCGAGCAGGGCGAGCATGCGCAGGGTGTCGGGCTGGGCGGTGCCGTTGGCGAAGGGCGCGATGGAGGTTTCTACGGCATCCACGCCGGCGTCGATGGCGGCGAGGTAGGCGGAGGCTCCGAGGCCGGCGGTGTCGTGGGTGTGGAGGGTAACGGGCAGGCCGACTTTTTTGCGGAGCTGGGCGACCATGTCGTAGGCGATGCGGGGGGCGATGACGCCGGACATGTCCTTGATGCCGATGCTATCGCAGCCGAGGTCGCGCAGTTCGGAGCCCATTTTCACAAAGGCCTCGATGGTGTGAACGGGGCTGGTGGTGTAGCAGATTTCGCCGCGGGCGTGTTTGCCGCAGGCTTTAACCGTCTTGATGGCGGTGATGAGGTTGCGGGTGTCGTTCAGGGCGTCGAAGATGCGGAAAATATCCTGTCCGGCGGCGGCATCGGCGCGCACGAAGGCCTCGACCACGTCGTCGGGGGAGGACGTGTATTGAACGATGTTTTGCCCGCGCAGGAGCATGATCTGCGGGGTCTGCGGGGCGGCCTTTTTGAG
>JAIXRU010000267.1 GCA_027485045.1 Opitutaceae bacterium
AGGTATTCCTTGGCCAGGTTATGGCCGCCAATGATTGCGGTGGTGTGGTCGAAGATCGCGATTTTCCGGTGATTTCTCAGATTGGCCGAACCTCGGGTGGAGAGCGGGAGAACGGGTAGGAATTTTGCTACTTCACCGCCGGCCTCACGCAGGGGATCAACGAAACGACCGCTGGAAAAAAAACAGCCAAGAGCGTCCAGTTGCAGACGCACTTTGACGCCGGCGCGAGCGCGTTCGGCGAGTAATTCCACCAGTTGGCCGCCAACCCGGTCTCGCCCGAGGATGTAGGTGGCGATGTGGATGGAGTGCCGGGCGGCTTTGATGCGTGCTTCGAGTTCGGCAAAAGCGTCTTCGCCGGTGCCGAGCAAGCGAAGGGAATTGCCGCCTACGGGTTCGCCTGCGCCGCTGGTGCGAATGGCCAGGGCCACGGGATCGGCGAGGGTGGCGGCCGAGGCACGGCTGCCTGGAGGGGAGGGCAGGCGAATGCGACGCTTGCGGGCGGCGAGCCGACGGATTTTTCGGCCGCCAAAGAGAAAAAAGAAGGGCACACCGACGTAAGGCAGGAGCACGATGACCAGCAGCCAGGCCAGGGTGTTGCTCGGTTGCCGACGTTCGCCGGCGAGTCGGGCTAGGGCGAAGAGCACGAGGAGAACGCCGCCCACGGTGTAAGCGTGAGACCAGAGGCTGGTGGCCACCGCGTCGGTGACGGCGGGGTCCAGGCTTAACTCGGCGATTGGCGGCATGAGCGGAGGGCTGGGAAGCTGAGTAAGCTAGTAAGGCTGGTAGAGCTGGCAAGGGGGACGAGCCGAAGGCACGGAGACCGCGTGGGCGTGAGGTGGAGACGGGCAAAGTAACCCAATAGGTTACTTTGGGTTGGGTTTGAGGATGGGCGGGGGAGGGGTCGGGGGATGGGGAAACAAAAAACCCCGGCGTTTTCGCCGGGGTTTTTAGAGTGGTGGTGCGAGCCGGATTCGAACCAGCGAACAGCAAGCTGAATTGATTTACAGTCAACGTCCTTTAGCCACTTGGATATCGCACCAAAAACGGGACGCGGACCTTCGCGACGGGCAGTGTCGAGTTCAAGGAGTTTTTTTGACTTATCCAATAACTCCTGACGCACGGAAGCTGTAATAGCCTAGTCCGAGGGGATCAATTGAAGGCTCGCCGAGGATCAAATGATCGACGAAACGGAGATCGAGGGGGGCGGAGGCCTCTTTCAGGCGGCGGGTGATTTTGAGGTCGGCCGAGCTGGGGGCGGGATCGCCGCTGGGGTGATTATGGGCGATGATGAAGGCGTTTGCGCCTTCACGCACAACTTCGCGCAGCACTTCGGTGTTGTTCACCAGAGTTTGCGCCGCGGTGCCGGAAGTGAGTTCGGTGCAGCGGATCAGCCGGTTGCGTATATTCAGGGAGAGCACCCAGCATTTTTCCACATCCAGGCCAAACGCGCGGGCACGCAGGTAGGAGTAGGTCTCGTCGGGGTCGCATAGTTCAGGCGTGGCGCTGCGATCAGCGCCCAGGATGCGGCGGGCGATCTCCATCACGGTGCAGAGTTGGAGGGCTTTTACCCGGCCAATGCCTTTTAGTCGGCAGAACTCAGCTTCGCGCCAGCGGGTGAGGGCATGGAGCGAGCCTGCGTCGGCGAGCAGACGGGCGGCCAGGCTCAGCACGTCGTGGCCACGGGTGCCGCTGCGCAGGAGCAGGGCGAGTAACTCGGCATCGCCGAGGGAGCCGACACCGTGCCGGAGGGCGCGTTCCTGCGGGCGTTCGGCCTCGGCCAGGGCGCGCAACCGATTTGTCGGCAAGGAACCAGATGCGTAAGACCGAGGATCAGGGGAGGTCGGGTTTTCGCTCATCGGGCGGCGGGCGCGGTGATAAAGTTTAGTGTGGAGGCAAGAAAAACGCCGCCCGTTGCGGGGCGGCGTTAGGGAGGAGGGATTAGGCGAGGATCGCGCCGTCTTCCTGATAAACGCCGAGGTGGCGGTAACGCTCGTAGCGCGTATCGAGGAGCTTGGTGAGAGAGAGGGACTTGAGGTCGTTGAGGTGTTTCTGAATCGAATACTTCAACGCGGCGGCGGCTTGGGCGGGGTCGTTGTGGGCGCCACCAAAAGGTTCGGCGATGACCTCATCGACCACGCCGAGTTTTTCGAGGACGTCGGCGTTGAGTTTAAGGGCGGCGGCGGCTTTGGGTGCGGCGGCGGGATCCTTCCACAGGATGGCGGCGCAGCCTTCGGGGGAGATTACGGAATAGTAGCTGTTATCAAAGATCAGGACCCGATCAGTAACGCCGATGCCAAGCGCTCCGCCGGAGCCGCCCTCGCCGACGATGATGGAGATGGTCGGGGTCTTGAGGAGGGTCATCTCCCGTAAGTTAACCGCAATGGCTTCGGAGACGTGGCGTTCTTCCGAGCCCAGGCCGGGGTAGGCTCCGGGGGTGTCGATAAAGGTGAGGACGGGTAGGTTAAATTTTTCGGCTAATTTCATCAGGCGCAGTGCCTTGCGATAGCCTTCGGGCTGGGGCATGCCGAAGTTACGGGAGATCTTTTCCTTGGTATCGCGGCCTTTTTGCTGGGCGATGATCATCACGGCTTTGCCGTCGAGGAAGGCGGTGCCGCCGATAAGCGCTCGGTCGTCGCCGAACTGGCGGTCGCCGTGGAGCTCTTGGAAACCGGTGCAGAGGAGCGCAACGTAATCCAAGGCGTAGGGACGTTTGGGGTGGCGGGCGATTTGCACCCGTTGCCAAGGCGTTAAGCTCGAATAGATTTCGCGTTGAGTGGCGGCGATTTTCTTTTCTATGCCGGCAATCTCTTTACCGAGATCGAGGTTGTTTTCGAGCGATTGCTGGCGGAGTTGCTCAAGCTGAAGACTGAGGTCGCGCAGTGGTTTCTCAAACTCGAGCGTGTAGGTAGGTGCGTCCATGAAGGATAGGGCTGGGAAAACGGTGAAAGCTGAGTGGCGAAAGCTGGGCTGTCAACGGGAGGGTATCGGGCAGAAGAAACGTTACGCTGGCTTCGCTGGTAAAGTTTAAGTTGTTTGCATCAGTTATTATTGTATCGGGCGGAAAAAGATTTAGCGACTTGGGCATGACCACAATCTTGAATCTGGCGGTTCTCCAAGTGGCGCTTGATTGGTGGGCGGCACTGTCGCTGACCAAGTCGCTTTTTTACGGCATCGGTATGGTAGCCACCTTGATTGCTTTACTCCTAGCCGTGCTGGCGGTGATCGGGGCGGAGTTGCATGACGCGGTGGATGTTCCGGTCGGTCATGAGGATGCGGGCGGCGGCGGCATTTTCTCGATCAAACCGCTGACCGGGTTTTTTCTCGGATTTGGTTGGGTCGGAGGGCTGAGCTTGGATGCGGGATTTCCTGCTTGGGCGGCGCTCGGGGCGGCGTTGGTCGCCGGGGCCGCGTTCATGGCGGCGGTCGTGTTGATGTTTCGGGCGATTTTTTCCATTCGCAGCGATGGCACGGCACGCATCGCCGATACGGTGGGTGCGGTCGGCACGGTTTATGTCGGCTTGCCGGCTGGCCGGGCTGCGGGTGGCCAAGTTACGGTGAGTTTTAATGGCCGCCAAGAGACCTACTCGGCCCTGGCGAAGGGCGATGCGGCGATACCGAGTGGGGTAAAAGTGCGAGTCACTGAGGTCATTGATAATCAAACGGTTCGGGTTGAAGCGATCTGATTAACTATAAGCACTCCAGTTTCGATTTTTAAGATAACCACACTATTTTCCACTCCTAAGCATCCCTACCATGACTCCCCTAACCCTCGTCTTCATCTCCATCGCGGTCGTGTTTTTCATGATCATCGCGCTGACGCTCGTGTCGCGTTATCGCATGTGTCCGCCCGACCGAATCCTGGTCGTATTCGGCAAGGTCGCCAGTGGACAGTCCTCCAAATGTTACCATGGCGGCGCCACGTTCGTGATGCCGTTTTTCCAGAGTTTCGCTTATCTGGACCTGACGCCCATCACGCTCGACATCGAACTCAAGGGGGCGCTCTCCAGTCAAAACATCCGCATCGATGCGCCGGCCTCGTTTACCATCGGTATTTCGACCGACCCCGAGGTGATGCAAAACGCCGCGACGCGCTTGTTGGGACGCTCGCTGGACGAAGTGCAGCAACTCGCGGCTGAAATCATCATGGGCCAGATGCGCGTGGTCTTCGCTTCGATGACCATCGAGGAGATCAACAACGACCGCGAAAAGCTCATCGCGGCGATCACCAAGGGCGTCGAGGTCGAGTTGCACAAAGTCGGTTTGCGCATGATCAACGGCAACATCCGCGACATCAAGGACCAGTCCGGCTACATCGACGCCTTGGGCAAAGAGTCCGCCGCGCGCGCCATCAACGACGCCCAGATCAAAGTGGCGCAGGAAAACCAACGCGGTTCGATTGGCCGTGCCGAGGCCGAGCGCGAGCAGGCGATTCGTGTAGCCAATGCCCAAGCTGAGGCCAAGCGCGGGCAAAACACCGCGCAGGTGATGATCGCCAAGTCGGATGCCGATCTGGCTTCCGAGCAGGCCGAGGCCAAGCGCCGGGTGGAAGCCGCGCAAAAAGTCGCCGAGGCCCGCGCCCTGCAAGAAGGTTATAAAGCCCAGCAGGAAGCGGAACTGGCTCGCGCCGACCGTGACAAGGCCCAGCAACAGGCCGACCAGATTGTGAAGGCCGAAATCGACAAAGAGCGCGTGCGTATCGATGCCGAGGCCAAAGCCTCGCAGACCCGCATCATCCAGGAGGGCCAATCCGCCGCCTACGTTATCCAAAAAGACGCCGAGGCCGAGGGCGTGCGCCGCGTGGCCGAGGGTGAAGCGGCGGGTATTCGCGCCAAACTTTCCGCCGAGGCGACCGGTATCCAAGCCAAGTTAATGGCCGAGGCGGAAGGAACGCGCGCCCTGCTCGACGCCAAGGCGCAAGGCTTTGAAAAACTGCTGCGCGTGGCCGACGACACGGCGGGTGCGACCCAGTTACTCATCGCCGAAAACATCGTGCGCATCGCCGAGATCCAGGCGGGTGCGATCAAGGGCCTCTCGTTCGAGAAAGTCATTGTCATGGGTGGCGGTGGAGCGAACGGCGGTGCGAGCAACGGCCCCGGCCAATTCGTGCAAGATCTCTACAAGGGCGTGCTCCCGATCAACGAACTCGCCAAGAGCGTGGGATTGAACCTGCCCGCCTTCCTTGGCACCGAAGGGAAAACCGCGCCCGGCTCGACAGGCGGCGAGCAGAAGCAAGGGCAGTCATAATCGATAAGCCCTCGCTTCGGCCTCTGATCGAAACGAAAGGTGATTAAATGAACTTCCGTTCCTCCGAACTTCCGCTGGACCCCGCCACCGCCCGGATGTTGAGCGCCGAGTTAAAACCCGGAGAGGAGGTCTTATGGAAAAGCGCGCCGATAGCGAAACGGCATCTCCTGTCCTCGTTGCCGGTGTTTCTCTTCGCGATTCCGTGGACGGCCTTCGCCATTTTCTGGATGACCATGGCGAGCCGGGGGAGCGCCCTGTTCGCGATGTTCGGACTGCCATTCGTCGGGATCGGTGTGGCTATGTTGAGTTCGCCGTGGTGGGCGGCCCGGCGCGCGCGACGCATCGGCTACGCGATCACGACGGACCGGGTTTTGATCATCACCCCGGCAATGATGGGTGGCATAGGGGTGCGCAGTTTCGCCGCTGCGGAGCTGGGCGATTTGGAGCGGGTGCAGCGCACGGACGGTTCGGGCGATCTTTTTTTTCAGCGCGACTGGATGCGGGGTAACAAGGGGGGCGAGGTCGAACAAAAGATCGGCTTTATCGGCATCCCGGAGGTCCGCGAGGTACAGACCCGCCTCGAAGCCATGATGCGGGGGAACCAAACGCCGCCGACTCCGGCGGTTTGAGGCACAACACGGCTGGTGGAGAAAAACGTCGCGCAGGTGCGGCGTTTGCGGCTTCACGGTGGGTTTTATTTTCACGATGACCCGCGAACCCGCCGATTCCTCAGCCTCCGCCTCTGATGTTACCGCCGCCGCGGACGACGAAGGTTTTTATTCGCCGACTCCGGCTCCCGCACCGGGCGGCGGGCGGCAGTTAGCCCCGCCGGTTCCGCTGGCCGAGCGCGCCCGGCCTTGGGCACAGCTCAAATATTTCACCTTTCAGCCGGCGATTTTCCCGCGACTGATGGGCGACGTTTCGTCCGATGCGCGGCCCGGTGACTTGGTGACGGTTTACGACAAGGGCGGTCAGCCGCTGGGCATCGGTATCTTCAACCCGCGCGCCAAAATGGTTCTGCGCGTCGTCGCCCACGGCGCGGACGCCTTGCTGGGAGAGGCTTACTTCGCGATCGCGATCCGGCGCGCGGTCGCGCTGCGGCGGGATGTTTTTAAGTTTGATGCCACGACCGACGCCTACCGGTTGATCAACTCGGACGGTGACGGGCTGTCCGGTCTGATCGTGGATCGCTATGGCGATACGCTGCTTTGCGAGGTGACAAGCTTCGGCATGGCGCGGCGTTTGCCGGAGTGGTTGCCGCTGCTGCATGAGTTGGCGGGAACGAAGTTCGCCCGGGTGCACGTGGATCACGACCTAGGGTCGCTCGAGGGTATCAAGCCGAGCTGGTTTAACGAGACCAACGCCGCCGCACCGGACAAAGTGAAAATCCGCGAGTATGGCATCCGCTACGAAGTGGATTTCGCCGAGGGCCACAAAACCGGGTTTTTCTGCGACCAGCGCGAAAACCGGCGTATGCTGGCCAAGTTTACCAAGGGCGCGCGGGTGCTCGATCTGTGCTGCTACACGGCGGGGTTTTCGTTGAACGCCAAAATCACCGGCGAAGCCGAGGACGTGACGGCGGTGGACCTCGACGAGGCCGCGCTGGCCCAGGCCAAACGCAACGCCAACCTCAACCAGGCGCGGATCAAATTCGTGCACACCGACGCTTTTGCCTACGCCCGGCAGATGGCGACCAACGGGGAAAAATGGGACGTCGTGGTGCTCGATCCACCGAAGCTGATTTTCACCCGCGAGGCGGCGGGCAATGCCGAGGGGCGGCGCAAATACGAGGACCTGAACCAACTCGCGCTTTCACTGGTAAAACCGGGTGGCGTGTTCGTGACCTGTTCCTGCTCCGGGCTGCTGAGTCTGGAAGATTTCGAGGAGCACGTGATCAAGGGCGCGCACCGTCTGAACCGGCGCCTGCAATTCATCGAACGCACCGGTCCGGGGGCGGACCACCCGGTCTACTCGAACTGTTTGGAGAGCCGTTACCTCAAGCTGCTTTGGGCGCGGGTTTGGTGATCACGGGGCGGAAGTCCATGAGGCGTTTTACGCGGTCCACCTTGTGGACGTTGACCTGGATTTTGGCCCCGGTGGCGTAGCGGCTCTTGGTTTTTCGTCCGACTAGCGCGGAGCCGTCCGGGGTGGCGGCGTAGTAGTCGTCTTGCAGGGCTGAGCCGGGCACGAAGCCGAAGGTCATGGATTCGGTGAGTTCGATGAAAAAGCCGTTTGCGCGGACCTCGGTGATGACGGCTTCGAAGGCGGTGGGCGTTTTCTTGAGCAGCTCGCGCTCGAAAAACTCCAGGAGCTTGATCTTAACGCTCTCGCGCTCGGCCTCGGCGGAGTTGATCTCGGTAAGGCTGAGGTGTTCGCCCATTTCCTGCGCCTTGGCGGCGGTGTAGGGGAGTTTCACCTTGGCGTTGATGCGTGTGGTGGTGGTGGTGCCGTCGCCGACCACCATCGAGCCCTGGCGGGCGAGGAAGGCGGCGAGTACGCGGTGGACGACCAGATCGCTGTAACGACGAATCGGTGACGTGAAGTGGGTGTAGTCTTTTTTGTGGAGGCCGAAATGTCCGTCGGCGGTGGAGCGGTAGGCGGCTTTGCGCAGGCTGCGGAGGAGCTGGGTGCGCAGGGTGTAGCCTTGCGGGTGGTCGGCGAGGAGCTTGAGCAGGCGCACGAGTTCTTTGCGCTCGGAGAGGTCGCTCACGCGGATGCCGTGGGTGGCGAGTTGCTGGCGGAGTTCGTCGAGTTTTTCACCGTCCGGGTCGTCATGGACGCGGTAAATGGACGGCATCTTTTCGCGGCGGGTGAGGCGCGCGAGAGCCTCGTTGGCGGCGAGCATGAACTCCTCGATGAGCTGGTGGCTCTCGTCGTGTTCGATGCGTTCGAGGCGGTCGGCGTAGCCCTCGGCGTCCACGAAGACCTTGGTCTCCGGCATATCGAGGTCGAGCGAGCCGGCGGCCATGCGTTCGCGGCGGAGGCGGGAGGCGAGCTGCCAGAGCTGGCGCACCCAGCCTTGCAGGGCGGTGAGTTCGGAGTCGGCGAGCGAGGCGAGGGCGCGACCGGTGGAGCCGGTCTGGTGTTTGGGCGGGAGGGGGAGGGCGCGGATGGCGTCGAGCGAATCGGTGAAGAGCAGGGCGTAGGCCTGCTTGTAGGTGAGGCGCTTGTAGCTGCGAATGACGGTGTCGGCGTAGCTGGTGTCGGCGTCGAGCAGGCGGCCCTTGGCGTCAAAGTTGAGGAAGGCCGCCTTGCAGAGCCGGTCCTGGGCTTCGACGAGCGAGCAAAGACCGTTGGATAATTTTTCCGGCAGCATGGGCACGACGGTGCCGACGAGGTAGGTGGAGTTGCCACGCTTGAGCGCCTCGCGGTCGAGGGCGGTGCCGGGTTTTACGTAGGCGGAGACGTCGGCGATGTGCACGCCGACGCGCAGGCCGCCGTCGGGCAGGGGTTCGAGGGAAAGGGCGTCGTCGAAGTCTTTGGCGTCGTCGGGGTCGATGGTGAAGACGGGACTCTGGCGGTAATCGAGACGGCCCTTGAGTTGCTCGGGTTGGACGGTATCGGCGAGGGAGGCGACCTCGCGCTCGACTTCGGGCGGGAAGGCGGGGTCGAGATTGTATTTTCGATACACGCCGAGGAGTTCGGCGCGGGGCTCGAAAGTCTTGCCGAGCACATCGGTCAGTACGCCGCGCAGGGGTTTGCGGGGGTCGTCCCAAGGTTCGAGGGCGGCGACGACTTTATCGTCCAGCTTGGGCGTGGGTTTGAGGCGGGTGAGGGCGGGGTCGGTTACGAAGACTTCGAGCGGGAAACGCGGGTCGTCGGCGAGCACCACGTATTGGGTGCGGACCTTGGCGAGGCGGCCCACGACCTCGGTGCGGGCGCGCTCGACGATGCGACGGACGCGGCCTCGTGGTTCGGAGTTGCGCGAGTCACCGGCGGAGAAGCGTCGGCCGCGCAGGGAGGCGTCGAGCTGGACTATCACGGTATCGCCGGGCAGGGCGGTGAGGGTGTCGCCGGGGCCGATCTGGATGTCATTGGGGCGGGGGGCGTCGGAGTCGGCGTCGGGATCGGCGGCAGGGACGACGTAGGCCGATCCACCGCTGCGGAACTGAATGCGACCGGTGATTTCGGAGTCGTCCTCAGGCGCGGCGGCGGCGGCGGCGGCTTTGCGGGGCGGGAGGGCGTAGCGGTCACCCTGGATTTGTACGACCTCGCCCTGAGACAGGAGCAGGCGCAGTTCGTGAAGGAAACGGGAGCGGAGTTTGGGCGGGAGCTTGAGGGCGCGGAAGATCGCGGCGTCGTTTATCGGCCGGTAGTCGGGAGCCTGAAGGATTTCTAAAATCGGAGCACGAAAAGTCATCGTAGTGTGAGTGGAGGGGCGCGGCTGAGGGCGAAAAGGCTAGCGGGGCGAGTCAAAGGGAGAATCAGTTCCGCATTTTAGTAGTGTAAAGCATGGGATCGCCCGCAAAGTGACCGCGATGAAAATCGTCCATGCGGCGAGTGAGCTTTACCCCTACGTGAAAACCGGCGGCTTGGCTGATGCGGTGGCGTCGCTGGCTAATGCCTTGGCGGAGCGCGGTCATGAAATCGTGGTGTTCGTGCCGGGTTACCGCAGTGTGGTGGAGCACCCGGATGCGCGGGAGGCGACGACGTTATTGCGGCCCAAGATCGAAATGGGCGACGTCTACATGAGCGGCGAAGTGCGGGCGTTTTCCCCGCGTCCGGGCGTGATCGTTTATCTGATTTGCCGGGATGAGTTTTTTGATCGCCGGCAGCCTTACGGCACCAGCGAGCGTGACTACGAAGATAACCACCACCGGTTCATTTTTTTCTGCAAAGGCGTGGTTGAGGCCATGCGCTTGCTGCGGATCAATGCCGACGTAATCCACTGCCACGATTGGCAAACGGGATTGCTGCCGCTTCTGCTGCGCCATGCGGAGCAACGCCACGGGGATGTGCTCGCGATGCATACGGTGTTTTCGGTTCACAATCTGGCGTTTCAGGGCGTGTTCCCGATGCGTTCCTTTTACCGGACCAACTTGCCGGAAGAGTTGATGGGGATCGATGGCGTGGAGTTTTACGGCCAGATGAGCATGATGAAAGCGGGCCTCTTGTTCGCTGATCGTTTGGTGACGGTGAGTCCGCGCTACGCGCAGGAAATCCAGACACCGGAATTTGGCTTCGGGCTGGATGGCGTGGTGGCGACCCGTGCGAATGATCTGATCGGATTGCTCAACGGAATCGATCGTGCGATCTGGAATCCGGCTACGGATAACCTGCTGCCCGCCTGCTACACGATTGATGATCTGAAGGGTAAGTGGACGTGCCGGGCGGAGTTGTTAAGGCGGCATGGCTTTGATCCGGAATACCCGGGTCCGGTTTTCGGCATGGTGTGCCGGTTGACCGCGCAGAAGGGCGTGGATCTAGTCTTGGCGAACCGGGAGTTTTTTAAACGTGAGGACTGTCGTCTGGTGGTGCTCGGCACGGGCGAGATCAAACTGGTGGACGGACTGCGCGATTTGGCGGGCTCCTTGCCCAAGAAGGTGGCTTTGAGCGCCAAGCTCGACGAAAGCATGAGCCACTTGGTGACGGCGGGCAGCGACTTTTTCCTGATGCCCTCCCGCTTCGAGCCCTGCGGTTTGAATCAGATGTACGCCCAAGTTTACGGGACCATTCCCTTGACGACGCGGGTGGGCGGCTTGGTTGATAGCGTGGTGGATTGCGAGGATGACCCGGATCGCGGCACCGGTATCCAATTCGCCACGTCGCCGGAAGGCGTGCTGTCCGGCTTGGTGCGGGCCTTGGAGCTGCACCGGAATACCGCCAAGCTGGTAAGGATTCAGTTGCGCGGAATGCGCCACGATTTCTCGTGGAAGGATACGGTCAAGGGTTACGAAAAACTCTATGATGAAACGGTCTAGTCCTGATTGCTTACGGGGGTTTTCCAGGAAATGACCATTCTTGATCGCTACATTATACGTGAGTGGTTTGGCATCCTGGGGTTGGCGCTCGCCGCCACGCTCGGTTTGCTCGTCATGCTATCCGTTTACGATGATCTGAATGATCTTCTAAGGCTGGGGGCGACTGCGGCGGATGTGGTTTCGTATTGTCTGATTAAGGTTCCGGGCTACCTGGCCACGCTCTTGCCCCTGTGTTTGTTGATTTCGCTGCTTTATTCTTTAGGCAAGCTGCATCAAAACAACGAGATAACCGCGATGCGGGCGGCTGGCCTCGGTTTGGCGCAAATCACGCGGGGAGTGTGGGTGGCGGGTCTGTTTTTTTGCGGACTTATCTGGTGGTTGAACTCGACCATCGTGCCGTGGTCCGTGCAGGAGGCGCGGAGGTCTTGGGAGCTTTTGCAGGTTCGGCAGGAGATGGCCGGGCGCAGCGCCGACCAGGTGGGAGCGCGTGCGGCGGTGTCCTTTGACAATGCTTCGGCCGGACGTCTTTGGTTTATTAACCGATACAGTCCCTTCACCGCGAAGGCCTATGGAGTAACGATTTCGCAAATGGATTCGAGTGGTCGTGAACATACGCGTTTGCTGGCCAGCGAGGCTGCGCGTGAAGCCGACGGGCTGGGGTGGCGCCTGCGCGACGGGCGGGAAATCACGTTTGATACGGCGTCGGGCGAGGTGCTGCGCACGGTGGTTTTTCGTGATCGGGTGATGGTGGGCTTCGATGAGGATCCGGCTTTGATGCAGGTCTACGACGCCAAACCGGACTCACTTTCGCTGTTCGAGTTAAGGCGCGTGATCGCCTACCATCAGGAGGCGCGCAGCCCGAAGGCGCGGGCCTATGAATTACGTTATGCGAGCGTCTTGACCGAGTGCTTGATGCCCTTGGTAATCATCGCGTTCGCGGTGCCCTTCTCGGTGTCGGGGGTGAGGGTAAATCCGGCGGTCGGGGTTTCGAAGGCACTGGGATTATTCATCGTGTATTTTATTGCGATGAGGCTCGGGCTTTTGCTCGGAGGACGTGGCGTGGTGGCCCCGGAGTTGGCCGCGTTATTGCCGCATCTGGCTTTGCTGGGCGCGGGGGGCTGGGCTTGGTCCCGGGCGCGATGAAGTCGGTCGGCTAATAAAAAACTTTTCGGTCGAGCGAGCGGTATTGGATGGCTTCCAGTAAATGTGGGGCGGCGATACGTTCACTGGCGGCGAGATCGGCGATGGTCCGCGCGACCTTGAGGATGCGGTCGTAGGCCCGCGCGGAGAGGGAGAGTTGTTCCATGGCTTGCTGGAGCAGGTCGCCGAGGGTGGAATCGAGGGGGATGTGGGTCCGGATTTGTTGGTGCGTCATGCGGGCGTTGGCGTTGGTCGGCGTGCCTTTATAACGTGCA
>JAIXRU010000274.1 GCA_027485045.1 Opitutaceae bacterium
CCAATACTGTTCACTTAGGTGGAATTGTGATTAATGGCCGACAGGATTCCGGCCGAGTTGGGGCGGGAGCGTGACGCAAAGGGTATCCCGACATTTTCCGCTTCAGGCCTCGTGGAATCCGGCGGCCCCTACTGCTAACGCACCGCTCCTCGAGTATCTCCTGAAATAGATTTGGGAGCCATTGCTTCGCCTGCCGAGGGGGGAAAGGCTGGCCGGCGGGCCAGTTTGCGACGCAGAACACGCACGCTGTGAGTAAACGACAGTCGATCTGGATCGAGCTTCGCTCCGTGGGCGGCTCGACACATCAGCGTGCGAACGGCTCGGTGTGCCAGGAGTAGTCCGTAAATTTCCTGTTCGACTAGCGCGGGGGTTTTGCTGCGCAAAACGACCTGCTGACCGCCGCGCAGGTGAGTCTTGAGCTCGTCGAAGACGCCTTCCATTTCCCATCGCTCCGGGTAAAGCGCGGCCAGCTCAATGGCTGGTGCCTCCACGTGATCAAGCAGGGTTGTCATCAGCCGGTAGGTTTCGCCCTTGGGGTGATTTTCAATGGTATATTCGATGACGCGCACGCGTACGCCGTTGGTTTTATGCCGCTGGTCGGCTGTCGAGGCATAAAAAGTCGAAAGATATGAACCGTCGGGCAGTAGAGCCTCCACTGGCAGGCGATAATTGGCGCGCACGCGCCACAGCAGTTGGGCACCGTTTTCCCCTGCCAGTTTCCATAAGCTAAAACTCGCGAAAAGCCGGTCGGCTAGGCAAAGCATGTCGGCCGTGAGCTTGGGCGCGACCTCCTTGGCTAGCGTGTGCTCGCCTGTTTTGTAGGGCGCCATCGCCACCGCTAGCAGCGCATGTGCACCCGTTTCCACCAGGCCAACCATGCGCACCTGGGGAAATGCTGACTGGCCACGGCTGGCCCCGGGCTTGCCGAAGTGGCTGGCATTGGTCTTGGTGTCTGGAGCGTCCAGCGTCGTGCCGTCAATGGCCACGAGCCGGCGTCCACGGTAAAATGCTCCGGGGTTTCCATCTTGGATCAACGGCTGGGCCGTCTGCTCCCACAGTTGCCTTAGGGGTTCGACGCCTAGGCGGGTTCTTGCCTGGGAGATTGCGGCCTTGCCAGCCACTTTGACGCCTTGACCACCTCCGAGCCACTGCAGTCCCTCGACGAGTACGCGCAACACCTCGCGCGTCGATACCGCCATGAATAATCCCAGCCCCATCACATAGTACGTCACCACTTCCGCTGGTAAGTCCCGGACCCGCTCGCTTGTTCGCTTCGTCTGCTCCAATGCCGCCGAGACCCTCTCCATTGGATAAACTTGGGCCAGTACACCAATACTCAGGTGCTCGGTGATTCTTCCTCCTGTGCCCATGGTCATTGCGCTTCGTGCCATGACCCAGCCTCGATGCTTCATTTGCGAAATTCAATCACTAAGTGAACAGTATTGGGGCTAAAACAAGAATGAGAAACACGCCAAAGAGGGGGTAGCGCCGAAGATTTTTTTGCGTTAAAGAAAATGGGGAGTTCATATCCCCATTCAACACCCTCGGCGTAATGTAATGATGTACCCGAAGAGGAAATTCGTTAAGCTCGTGTAAAGTTCACGCCGCAGAGACCAGTTGTAAGGTCACACACAGACCATTCGGTTGGCGAATGGAGAACGTGACCGATCCGCCGCTAGACTCGATGCAGGTCTTCACAATGGCCAGACCGAGTCCGGTGCCGCCGCCGTCGCGGTTGCGCGATAGGTCAGGGCGAAACAAGGGTTCACCGAGCCGGCTCAGCGCCTCGGGCGGCACACCGGGCCCTTCGTCCTCAACAATAAGATTAACCTTAGCTCCCGTAACCTCGGCGCGAATGGTGACGGCGACACCCTGCCCAGCATGGCGAAGGGCATTGCGCACGAGATTGCATAAGGCCCGCTCAAGCATGCCGGGCACGGCCTTGACCGCGATACCCGCCAGCAGCCGCACGGTCACCGCGTTTTTTGCATCCTCGCGGACCAGTACTCGCTCAACCAGAGACGCCAGCTCGACCGTTGCGAGCGGTGTGTCTCGTGGTTGCAAACCCGCGCGAGTAAAACTGAGCAGCTCCTCCACCAATCGAGCCATGTGATCCACCTCTTCTCGCACATCTTGAATCGACGGGAGCAGAGCAGGGTCGGCGCGCTGTTGCAGGATTTCCACGCTCACTTGCATCCGGCCAAGCGGTGAACCCAGTTCGTGTGCGATATCACCTAAAAAACGTTTTTGCCCGGTGGACATTTGATCCAGCCGCGCGGCCATGTTGTTAACCGATTCGCCAAGAGCGCCCAATTCGTCGCGACGGGAGGCGTTCACGCGGGTATCAAAACGCCCGTTCGCAATCTCGCGAGTGGCCGAGGTGAGACGCGCCAGATCGCGCGTCAGGTTGCGGACCATCGGCAACCAGAAAAGCACCGAGATGGCCGCCGCAGCCGCTCCCAACCAGAGCCACGTCGTCAGATCCAGCAAACGCAGCAGGGAAGCGAGTGTAGGCGCTCGCAATACCACCCAAAGCGGCGGAGCTCCCGGCTTATGATGGATCGGGACGGTAATCCAAAACGCGGATGGTTGCCCCGTTTTTAAAAGCAGCAAGCGGCGCTTGGGTGGTTTACCCGGTTCACGATCCGGCTCGGGTGGCGGCCTGATCGCACGCAGCGCCTCGCGCACGGTGACCGGTATTTCGCGGGCTTCACCCGCTATTATTCGTCCAGGGCCGCTAACCAACATAGCTTCAACACCGTTATCCTTTGCGAAGTCGAGCAGCGCGTCCTCCCTCTCTTCCCGACCCAGAGCCATTATATCACCCAATGAAGAGTCCACCAATGCCTCAACCCTTCTGCCCGGCGGGCCCTCCATCAACCCGTTCCAAGAAAGCCCGCCGTTATACGCCACCAAACCGACCGCCAAAGCCACGAGCACCACGAGGTTTAGCAGCAGCCAGACGGAGACCTTAAGTGCTAGAGGCAGGCGTAGCTTCATCGGGCTGGGGTCTCAGGGCGCATCGGGCTCCACCAACATATAGCCCGCCGAACGCAGGGTCCTAATGAAGCGCGGCTGTTTGGCGTCGTCGCCGATTTTTTTCCGAAGCGCAGAGATATGAACGTCGATCGAGCGGTCGAATACCTCGTAATTACGGTCGCGAATTTCGTCGAGTAGCGCTTCGCGTGAACGCACCCGGCCACGCGCCTTGGCCAGACTGATGAGCAGGTCGAACTCCACCGGCGTTAGGGCGAGAGGCTGGTCGTGAAGCAACGCGAGCCGCGCCTCGGCTTGCACGCGTAAAGGCCCGATCACGATTTCGGCAACGGGCTGGCCGGCGACTGCAGCCGGGCGCGAACCTCGGCGCAGCACGGCGCGCAGGCGGGCGAGCAGTTCGCGCGTGGAAAACGTTTTTGGCAGGTAATCATCGGCCCCCACCTCAAGACCCACGATGCGGTCGGTCTCGTCGCCTCGGGCGGTAAGCATGAGCACCGGCACCTCGCTAGTGCGACGGATCCGACGAAGCACTTCAAACCCATCCATGCCCGGAAGCATCACATCCAGTATAACGCAGTCCCACTCGGGCTGAAGGGCGCGCTCCGCCCCGCCTGCCCCGTCATGCACGGGTGTCACGTCGTAACCCAGTGGAGAAAGGTAATCGCTGACGAGACGACAAAGCTTCTTGTCGTCGTCGATCATCAAAAGACGGATTCGACCCGGCTGAGTGGCGGGAGCGGTGGTCATTGACCAAACCAAATCGTATGTTGGAACAAAATGCAGTCCGCTTTACATGGGCTTAACAATTTCCTGTTCGCAGGGGGAATCAGGGTCGTGGAGCACTCTCAAACTTACGTTGCCCATGAAACGTTAACCACCCCGCAAGCGCTTACCTGACTCCACGTAAGCCCACCCAAACAATCGCCAAGGTGGCGAGCGAGCTTAGCGGCATAAGCACCGCCGCGAATAGCGGGTTCATGTGCCCGGTCGCGGCCAAACCGACCGCTACCAGGTTATAAGCGACCATGAAAACCAACAGCACAGTCTGCGTGCTTCGCCGGGCATCATTGGCCTCCAGCAAGGCACGCACGCCGACAATTCCACGTCCGAGATAATAGACGTCGGCTTTGCTCGCCAAAACGCCTCGGTGCACTGCCGGCGTGCCACGGCAAAGCGCATGGTCAAAAGCGAGACTATCGTTGGCTCCATCACCCAGCATAAGGGAGGTATCCCCGGCGTTCGCATCAAGCCAATCCGCCTTACCTTTGGGTGTTAGCTCACCATGGGCTCGCTTCGCCTCAACCCCCAGCTCGTCCGCCAGTGTGTTTACTTTGGCTTGGTGGTCTCCGCTCAAAATCGCCAGCTCCAGACCGCGTTTCCTCAAGGCATTCACTTCCACCCGGGCGTCCGTGCGCGCCGTTTCCGAAAAATTAAAACGCGCCACCACGGTTCCGCCCCAACTTAAGACGGACGCTCCGCCGCCGTTTTCAGCCCTACCCAGCATCCAGTCGCCCAAACGAACCCCTCGCCCAATTTCCTCCGCGACTTCCCCCTGCGCGGTCTCGCTCCATCCTCGAAGCAGCACAGCCTCGAGTAATGCCCGTGCGACCGGGTGCGGATTCTCCAATACCAAAGTAAGCAGAACGGCGCGGGCCTCTTCGGCCAACGTATCGAGCACCTCGGGATTCCGCAGGGTCGGCGTATCTCCCGTCAGTGTGCCGGTTTTATCAAAAATTATGCTACGAACCCGATTCAACCGCGCCCAAAGATCGCCCGCACGGATAAAGACACCCCTGCGACGCAGACGCACAGTGGCGATCTCCTCGGTCAACGGGAACGCCAAACCCAGTGCGCACGGACACGAAACGACCAGAATAGAAATCACCACCGAGCCCGTTTCCCCGACTTGGCCGGTTCGCCAGCCCCACCACAGCCCAGCCGTCGCAGCCGCCCCCAGAATGCCGAATAGATAGGCTTTAACCACTTGCTCAATTAACCTGGCTCGCTCCGGAGCCCGCTCGACCGGGCGCAACAACTCAGCCAGCAACGACCCCTCCCAGTCTTGGGTCGCCACTAATTCCACTGCTCCACCGCTAGCCAAACTCGCGCCCGCTGGAACACCTTGCCCAGCCATAAACCGTCGCGGATCCGCTTCACCCGTTATCCAAGCCAGCGAAAACTCCGACTCCTTCGTTTCCAAACGTGCACCGACCGGAACCATCGCGCCGGATTTGATCTGAAACCGTTCGCCCGTGCGTAACGTTTCCGGAACGGCCTCGATCCAACCATCCGCCCGCCAGACGCGCACCCGTGCCGCAGCCGGTTGCTCGCGCAATAATCTGCGCCGATTCCGCTCCACCGCGACCACCTGCGCCCAGCGCCCGGCCAGCATCAGCGTGATAAATGCACTCACGAAATCGAAATACTGGCACTCCGGATTTTTCGTGATCCAGCCGTACACGGATCCGAAATAGGCACCCACGATGCCCAGCGCGATTGGCAAATCGAGATGCGGAACCCCTTCCCGCAAGGAACGCACCGCCCGTGAAATAAAGTAACCGCCCCCGGTCACGATAGTGAGAGTGGCAAAAATCAGAGCCAGCGTTTCAAACAGACGCGCGTAGGTAAAATCCGCCGCCATGCCGAAATAGGCAGGCAACGTAAAGAGCATCGCATTCATCGCCAAGGCCGCCGATACACCCGTCTTTCGTGCCAAGGCGCGCCCCTCACCCTCCCCTTCCTCCGTTTCACCGACCGGGCCGGCGGAATAACTAAAACGGTGTAACTCTTGAGCGAATACGACCGCATCGAACTCACCCTTTATCCAAC
>JAIXRU010000290.1 GCA_027485045.1 Opitutaceae bacterium
ACGAAGGTGAAGCGCGGGTCGAAGGGAGAGGCGAGGGCAAGGGCTTTGCGGCCGAATTTGGAACCGTCGATGGCGAAAATGGTGCGTTCGGACGCGGCGATCATGCGGCGCTGGGAGGCGACAATAAGGGCGTTGTGGTTCCAGACGCCGGCCTCGGTGACGCCGGCACCGCCGAGGATGGCGAGGTCGGCGTGAATTTGACCGAGGGATTGTTCGCAGAGGGGGCCGACGAGCACGCCGAGGCGATTGTCAATGCTGCCGCCGGTGACGATGGTTTCGAGAGAGCCGAGGTCGGCGTAGAGGGCGGCGATGGGCAGGGAGTTGGTGATCACTTGCAGGCGCTTGGTGGCGAGCAAGCGGGCGACGGCGTAAACGCTGGTGCCGCCGTCGAGGATGATGGTCATGCCGGGCTGGACGAGGTCGGCGATGCGGCGGGCGACGGAGTGTTTCTCGGCGGCCTGGCGCTGGTCACGGGCGATGAAATCGTATTCGCGGGCGCGTTCGTCGGTCTCGATCAAGGTGGCACCACCGTGGTGGCGGCGGAGCACGCCGCGGGTCTCCAAGGTGTCGAGGGCGCGGCGGATGGTGGAGAGGGAGGTGTCGCAACTCGACGCGAGGGTGTGGAGGTCCGCGTATTTGTGTTCGCGGATGTAGCGTTCGATGTGGTCGAGGCGCTGCTTGGTGGTCATGGCCTCGCGATACTCGTAGTAGGACCGCTGGGGAAGGTTTTATTTCGTTGCGACAAGCGGGGCCGAGCGAATGGTGCGCGGTATGAATCGTGCGTTCCTGAATTTGATCATACGGTGGCTGGTGCTCGCGCTGGGGGTGACGCTGGCGGAGAAGATCGTGCCGGGCATCCATTGCGAGGATGCCCGCACGCTGCTGGTGGTCGTGGTGCTGTTGAGCTTTTTCAACGCGGTGCTGCGACCGCTGCTGGTGTTGTTTACCCTGCCATTTATCGTGCTGACGCTCGGGCTAGGCCTGGTGGTGATCAATGCGCTGCTGTTTTTATTGGTGAGCCGTTTGGTGGAGGGATTTCACGTGGACGGGTTCTGGGCGGCGTTTTGGGGTGCGATTATTGTGGGTATTACGAATCTGCTGCTGGCGAGAAATACGGGTAAACCGAATGGCGGCGCGGGCGGTCGCGGAGGAAACCCACGCGGTGGCGGTGGTTCGGTGAACGAGCCCGTGCGCAAGGTGCGCGGCGGGCCGGACGTGATAGACGTGTGAGCCTGACGGGCGCGAGGCGCTCAGGGCTGGACGAGCGGGTTTTTCTTTAGCTTGTCGATCTTGGGGCGGATGACGGCCTGGCAGTAACCGGCGCCGGGGTTGTTGCGATAGTAGTCCTGATGGTAAGCCTCGGCAGGAAAGTATTCGGGGAGAGGCGAGATCTCAGTAATGATTTTGCCGTCCCAGCCGGGGTTGGCGCGGTCGCGGGAAGCGAGGATGAGGGCTTTTTCAGCGTCGTTGGCGTAGTAGATGACGGAGCGGTATTGGGTGCCGGTGTCGGCGCCCTGGCGATTGAGGGTGGTGGGATTGTGGATATCCCAGAAGTAGTCGAGTAGGGCGGTGCGGGTGACCTTGGCGGGGTCGAAGGTGAGTTTGACCACCTCGGCGTGGCCGGAGACGCCGGTGCAGACTTGCTCGTAGGTGGGGTTGGGGCGTTTGCCTCCGGCGTAGCCGCTCTCGGCGGTGAGCACGCCGGGGACGAGTTCGTAGGCGGCCTCGACGCACCAGAAACAGCCGCCGCCGAGGACGAGGGTTTCGGCATTGGCGGGGATGGTCACGGTAGCGGGGGCGGAGGCAGTGGAGGGAGGGTTGGCGGATGAATCGTTGCAGGCGGACATAAGGAAGGTGGTGAGTGCGAGCAGGGGAACAGGGATGAAGGAGGAGAGTTTGCTGGTAATTTTGGTGATGGGCATGACGTTTAGAGTGCGAACATGCCCAAGATATTCCCGGGGGCAAACGGGGCGGACGGGCGGACGGGGCGGAAACGGGAAGACGGAATTAAGGCAGGGTTGGAACCGCTAATGCAGCGGCTCAATGAGCGCTGCTTGGGGAAGGCGGTTTCGCGGGGCGAAACTTGGGGTGGCGATGGTTCGGCCAATGGCCTCGGTTAGGAGGAAGGCGGGGGCGGGTTTGCGAACGGCGTGGTGCGGCGATCCTTTCCTACATGGGGAGTCGGAGTTCGGTGGCGGGGTCGAAGAGGTGTGCGCGGTCGGCGTCGATATGGAAATGTTGGCGCGTGCCGGGTGCGAGGTTTTCGTGGCCGCCAGGGTTTTTGCTGATGAAGGCATGGGCTCCGGTGTGGGCGTAAAGGTGAGTCTCGGAACCCATGGGTTCGACGAGTTCTAACGTGGCTTGGAAATCGGAGGCGTCGGCGGGGGCGAGGCGGCAGTTTTCGGGGCGCAGGCCGAGGATGAGTTCGCGGCCTAGGTGGGCGGTGGTGGCGTGGCGGTCGGGCAGGGGGAGGACGAGGGTGCCGGGGGCGTTTTCGCGGAAGACGAGGCCGGACGGCTCTTGTTGGAGCGAGCCCTTGAAGAAGTTCATAGGCGGGCTGCCGAGGAAGCCGGCGACGAAGAGGTTGGCGGGCTCGTGGTAGATTTTTAGCGGGGTGTCGATTTGCTGGACGACGCCTTCTTTGAGTCCGGTGGCGGGGTTGAGCACGGCGTCCATCACCACGATGCGGGTGCCCATGGTCATGGCTTCGATCTGGTCGTGGGTGACGTAGATCATGGTGGCCTGGAGGCGGCGGTGGAGCTTGATGATCTCGGCGCGCATCTGGACGCGCATCTTGGCATCGAGGTTGGAGAGTGGTTCGTCGAAGAGAAACACCTTGGGCTGGCGCACGA
>JAIXRU010000071.1 GCA_027485045.1 Opitutaceae bacterium
GCATCGGGCTGGGCATTGCCCATTGCATGGTGCAGGCCGGTGCCAAAGTCGTGCTGGTAGGCCGCCGTGAAGATCAGTTGCTCCAAGCCTGCGCCGAGCTCGGAGCGCTGGCTTGCTGCGTTGCCCACGATGTCACGCGATTGGACGCGGCGGGCGAACTGGTGGCCAACGCCCAAAAGGTCGCGCATGGCCCCGTGACGATTCTGGTTAACAACGCCGGCACGCACCTCAAGAAACCCGCCGCCGAGACGAGCCCGGAGGATTTCCAAAGCGTGCTCAACACCCACGTGCTCGCCGCGCACGCGCTGACGCGGGCGCTCATTCCCGGCATGGTAGCGCAGGGTAAAGGATCGATCCTCTTCACCTCATCCATGGCCGCCTTCATGGGCGTGCCACTGGTCCTGGCCTATGCGGCGGCCAAGAGCGCTTACTTTGGCATGGTCTCCACGCTTTCCGCCGAGCTCAGCGCCAAGGGCGTGCGGGTTAACGCGATCGCGCCGGGATGGATTTTCAGCGAGATGTCGCGCAAGGCGCTCGAAAGCGATCCCGCCCGCAAAGCCAAGGTCCTGTCCCGCATTCAAATGGGCCGTATGGGCGAACCGGCCGACATCGGCCATGCGGCGGTCTACCTAAGTTCAGCGGCGGCCGGCTATGTGACAGGCGTCACGCTGCCGGTCGATGGCGGAGCCTCCGTGGGATTTTGAGGCTCCCCTCGTATGTCGCACTGGAGTCGGGCAACGGCGGGAGCCAGTAGAACCTAGATCCGGCAGTAGAAACCGCGGATTGCACGGATGATCGCGGATAGCAGAAAAATACGGAATATGGGGCGGTCACCCAGTGGGTGAGTTGCATCGATGAGGCTTTATCTCTGTATCCTGTTTTATCCGTGGTATCCGCGGTGGTTTTGAACTGCGGATTTAGGATTACACCTGTTAAGCGCGCGGGAGGGAGGTTCCGTTTGACAGGACATACCTATAGGTTTCTCTAGATTCATGGCCACGCTCTCGTTTCATGCCCCCGTTTCGACCGACCGGAAAATCCGCGCCGCCGCCAAAAAACAGGGCGTCAAAGTCTCGCGCTACTTGCTCACCGTGGTGGAACAGGCGGCCGAAGTTGGACCGGTGACGGGTCTTGGTCGCGAGTTGGAAAAGCTCGCCATCGAAGGCATGGCCCTCGCTGCCCTCGGCCGCATCCGCGCCCGTGCCGCCGCGACCGGGGCCGACCAACTCACGCCCGCCCAGATCACCGCCTCAATCAAAGCCGCCCGCCGCGCCCGCGAATGATCACGGTGGTACTCGATACCAGTGTGCTCATCTCAGGCCTGCTCTCGCAGCGCGGGGCGTCGGCCGCCTGGGTGGATGCCTTCTTCGCCGACCGCATCAAACTTGCCTACACCCCGGAGATATTTGCCGAATACGCCGAGGTCATGGAACGGCCCGAGTTTGCCGGTGCCATCACGCCCGCAGACCGCATGGGCGTCATCCTGAAGGTTCACCATTGCGGCGTGCCCGTAAAGCCCGCCGCCGTGCCTGCCGACAACTGGCCCGACGTGGACGACCTCCCCTTTGTCTCCGCCGCACTCTCGACCGAGGCGCGAGTCATCATCACGCTCAATCCCGGAGATTTCGAGCCTGCCACCCGCCACGGTCTGCGCATCCTTTCACCCTCTCAGGCGAAACGGGAGTTTCTTTAGGAACGACTCGCGCCGCCCCAAAACCCAGCAATCACTACTGGGTTGCCCCCTTGCTGTGCTTCACCAAAACGCCGAACCTAATACTCATCTCAAAGGTCTCGAAGTATAGACATTTTATAGTGGTTCTTAGACGTTTCCAGTCGGTGCGAAAGGGCGGACTGGCGGTCAGGGCATGACAGCCGTTTGCCAAGCGGCTCTCCTTGAGTGGCGGCGCTCGTGCCTTCCCACCGGAAACGTCAAGGTCGCGTTCGGTTTAACCGTTCAAGTGCCCTCTGCTTCGTGGCCTACAAAGCGGTCGCCCGCCGCCGGAGGGTTGCCGGTTGGTCAACCCCTCGGCGAGCTGCGGTTGCGGGCCGTAAACGCAGGGTCAGTTTTCGCTGAGTTTCAGGCGGAAGAAACGTCGCTCACCCAGCAAGGGGCCGCTCAACTCCACCCGGCCGGCATGCACCGCCATACCGTTGTTTCCCGCCACGTTCCACGTTGTCCAGGTAGTCAGATCGGTCGAGGTCTCCACGTAGAAAATGCGGTTCTCCGGCACGTCGAAACCGACCGACACAAGGCCCGCCTCCAAGTCGATCGTGGGTTTAAGCATACTCGACCCGTCGAGCGGCGCGGTGCCGGCAAGATACTCGGCCCAGTTGCTCGCGCCGTCGCCATCCGGATCAGCGGCGGACGCGCCGGCGGGCGATGTGCCTGTCCCGAACAAGGCCTCACAGCCGCTTGGCAGGCGGCTCTCCTTGAGGAGCCGCTCTCGCGCCTACCCACCGAAAACGTCGAAGGACCCCGCATCTCCTCATCCGACCTTGATGCGCAGCATATTCCACGATGCCGCAGGCAATGCCGCCTTCACCACGCCGTCGGTCAACGTCGCGCCTTCGGCCTGGACGGGTTTTACGCGCTCCACGTCTTCCGAGTTCACGGCCTTGAGATCGGCGTGGTGCAACGTTTGCCATTCGATGACCGCGCTGGGAGCGAATCCTTGTAAATCAATGGCAAGCAACTGCGAGTTGGCGAGGTCGCGGTTCACGGCGAAGACTACGACTTCACCGGCTTCCGCGTTGTATATCGAGGCACTGGTGAGCAGGGGCGTGTGCGGCAAGTGCGTTACGGCCGACCCCGGGCTAAGCGTGTCGCCTGTGTGCAGGGCGTCGTAACTCGGGCACTCCACCACCTGGCGCAAAACTTCGCCCCGACCGTATTTTGAGGTCAGGCAGAAGGGGAAAAAGATCGTCTGACGCCACGCGCCGCCGCCCTTGCGGATCA
>JAIXRU010000277.1 GCA_027485045.1 Opitutaceae bacterium
CCCGCCCCCGAATTCGAGACCGACGACGAACGTTCACACTTCATCATTCGCCTCCCGGTGCACCCCCTCGCCGCCGCCGGCCCCGCCGCCACCACGCAAGCCACCACGCAAGATAACCTACTGGAGCAAAGCATCCTAGCTGAACTTTCAGTCGCGCTCGGTCTCGCCACCACGCAAGTCACCCCGCAAGTCGCTATGCAGGCCGCCCAGATCCTGCGCGCCGCCTCGACCCCGCTCTCACGCGAGGAACTGCAACACGCCGCCTCCCTACAGAATCGCGAACACTTCCGCAAAGCCTACCTCAAGCCCCTGCTGTGTGCCGGCTGGCTTGTCCCCACCTTGCCCGACAAGCCCCGCAGCCCCCAGCAGCGATACCGCACCACCGCCCTAGGCCAGACTTGGCTGGCCAAAACTCCCCCCGCCTCCACTTCCACATAATCCGCCCGCCTTCCCCCCCTTCACCTTAAACTGCCCCCTTAATCCGCCAGCACGTCCCCGCCCCTCCACCCGCCGTTGTCCGACCCCCTCTGCTAAGCTCCGCCCCATCAACTTAACTATTCCCGGTAAATCTCGCCGTTACTCACGGCCTAAAGCCTTTAAATAACTCCCTAATTGCTTCCCATGAAATATCTTAAAAGTCCAAATGTCAGCGAGTCTTACGAAGCTAAAGGCATCGCTTACAACACCGCCGCGATCTACGTGATTGGCAAAATCGAGGACGACCTCTTCGCCGAAATCGAGCAAAAGTGTGTGCAAGGCGATTTCGCCTCCGTCGCATGGCAACCTGCCCCTCGCCTCATACTCATTACCGGCGCGAACGGCAAACAGTTGATCCGCTTCGCGCAGCTCGACCCCTCCGAACGCTACGTGCGCTTCTTTGGCAAACCACGGAGTCCCACTTATTCGTCTTTGCCCCTCCTAAAAGCCACGGCTTACGACCCGCTGGACTTTCTCCGCCAGCACGTTTCGGCACCGTTCTTTCAGGCTAGAAAACCGCTTAACAGTAATAAAGGCGGCACCGGCATTTTGCTCCGTAATTCCGAATCCCCTTACTCGGCCCTACTCATTTTGGAATCCGATCGGCTTCGCACCATGGACATCGAAACAAACGCAAATGGCCACAAGCCTTCGTTCACCATCCTTACTCAGCTGGAAGCCACCGCCGAAGCCGCTGCTCGCGCCGAATTCCAACGCATTCTCGAATCCAGCCGTGTTGTCCCGGATCATGCGTTCAACACCAATACGCAGCTCACCTTGTCCCCCGCTTAACACTTTTCCGCTCTCCGCATTCAGCCCTTTCCCACCTCCGCCCTCCTAAATTAGCGTCCATTAGCGGTTAAATAAACTCCCCCTCAGCCTACTCATTACTTTTCCGTCCGCCTCATTCAGCCTTTCAGCTCTTCCGCCCTTTTCCGGCCCATGCCTCTCGACCTCACCGGTATCACCAACCACCACGAGTATTACTCGCAGCACTATCTGCTCGCGCTCTTCGAGGGCGATTTGCAGGACCTGCTTGCTCGTTGGGACGAGGTCGCCGTCGCCCACCCGGACTCCGAGGCCCACCGTCCGCCGCCCGCCCGCCTGCGCTCCCTCGCCGCCGATTACTTCCGCCTCCTCCATCGCCTCCCGCGCCTCCGCTCCTCCGCCGAACTCCTCTCTGAACAACAGGCTTTCCTCGCCGACCTCCTCATCACCCTCGGCTTCACCCCGCAGCCCGCCTGGCGCACCCTCGACCGCGAGAAAACCCGCCTCCCGCTCCTCGCTTCCGTCGAGAAACCCTCCGGCGCCCCCCTCCTCTGGGTCATCCCCGTCCTCGCCTCCGCCAGCGAGCCGGCCGCCGATCCGCTCTCGCTGCCCTTCGCCCCCGCCCAGTTCGCCGCCGATCCCGCCCTCGCCGATCCCCAGGCCGCCGCCACTTTCACCGCGCCCGCCGCCACCCTCACCGCCGAGGAGATCATCACCCGCGAGGTCTTCACCCTCGACGAGCCGCCCCGCTGGGTGCTGCTCGTCTCCGTCGGTCGCATCTGCCTGCTTGACCGCACCAAGTGGCCCGAGCGCCGTTACCTCTCCTTCGCCCTCCACGACATCCTCGACCGCAAGGACTCCGGCACCCTCCGCGCCACCGCCGCCCTCCTCCACCGCGACTCCCTCTGCCCGGCCAGCGGCTTCGCCCTCCTCGATACCCTCGACGAGCACTCCCACCGCCATGCCTTCGGCGTTTCCGAGAGCCTCAAGGACGCCCTCCGCGAGTGCGTCGAACTCCTCGGCAACGAGGCCGTCACCTACCTCCGCGAGACCCGCAAGGAGGCCGTCTTCTCCACCGCCGACGAGGCCCGCCTCGCCCACGAACTCACCCGGGGCTGCCTGCGCTACCTCTACCGCCTCCTCTTCATTCTCTACCTCGAAGCCCGCCCCGACCTCGGCTACCTCCCCATCCTCAGCGAGGAATACCTGCGCGGCTACTCCCTCGAATCCCTCCGCGACCTCGAAACCGCCGAACTCGCCTCCGACGCCGAGCGCGACGGCCTCTTCTTCGATTCCTCCCTGCGCCTCCTCTTCCGCCTTATCTTCGACGGCCACGCCCCCGTCTCCGCCGACCGCGACCTCGGCCTCGGCGAACCCGCCTCCCTCCGCGACGATTTCCGCATCTCCGCCCTGAAAAGCCACCTCTTCGACCCCGACAACGCCCCCATCCTCAAACGCGTCAAATTCCGCAACGTCGTCCTCCGCGAGGTCGTCTCCCGCCTCTCCCTCGGCAAACATGGCCGCGGGCGCCACGCCCGCTCCGGCCGCATCTCCTACGCCCAGCTCGGCATCAACCAGCTCGGCGCCGTTTACGAAAACCTCCTCTCCTACACCGGCTTCTTCGCCAAAGAGGATCTCTACGAGGTCAAACCCGCCGACGCCGACTACGACCCCCTCCAACACGCCTACTTCGTCACCGCCGCCGAACTCCCCACCTACACCGACGCCGAACGCGTCCACGTCACCTCCACCGACTTCTTCACCGCCCCTCCGCCCTCCGATTCCTCCGGCTCCCCGCTCTCCGCTCCCCGCTCCCTGCTCAAGCACCCCAAGGGCCGCTACCTCTACCGCCTCGCCGGCCGTCACCGCGAAAAATCCGCCTCCTACTACACCCCCGAGAGCCTCACCCAGTGCCTCGTTAAATACGCCCTCAAGGAACTCCTCCCCGGCAAGACCGCCGACCAGATCCTCGACCTCACCGTCTGCGAGATGGCCGTCGGCTCCGCCGCCTTCTTGAACGAAGCCGTCAACCAGCTCGCCGAAGCCTACCTGCGGCTCAAGCAACAAGAGACCGGCCAAACCCTCCCGCACGACGCCTACGCCCGAGAAAAGCAGCGCGTCAAAATGCGCCTCGCCGACCACAACGTCTTCGGCGTGGACCTCAACCCCACCGCCGTCGAACTCGCCGAGATTTCCCTCTGGCTCAACACCATCTACGCCGGCGCCCACGTCCCCTGGTTCGGCCTCCAGCTCGCCCACGGCAACTCCCTCATCGGCGCCCGCCGCCAAACTTTCCCCGCCGCCCTCCTAGCCGAGGTCGAGACCAAGGACGGCAAACTCCTCACCAAACCCCGCTGGACCGAATCCATCCCAACCCGCCTCCCCTGGTCCGGCGCGGCCAAGGATCAAGACTTCAACCTTCACCCTTCAGACTTCAACCTTGGTAGATTGCGCCCCCCGGGCGCCATCTACCACTGGCTCGTCCCCGACCCCGGCATGTCGCTCTACGCCGACAAGGTCGTCAAAACCCTCCGCCCCGCCGAGATCGCCGCCCTCAACGCCTGGCGCCGGACCTTCACCCTCGCCTTCGACGCCGACGACCTCCGCACCCTCGAAAATCTCTCCGCCGCCGCCGACCGCCTCTGGACCCGCCACCTCCAGACCACCGCCCGCCTCCGCACCCTCACCAGCGACACGTTACCCGTCTGGCCCGCCCCCGCGCCCACCAGCCGCCCCCGCTACAGCACCCAGGAAAAAGACAAACTCTGGGCCGACGAACTCCTCCACCCCTACTCGCCCTACCGCCGCCTCAAGCTCGCCATGGATTACTGGTGCGCCCTCTGGTTCTGGCCCATCGCCGAGGCCGCCCATCTGCCCAGCCGCAGCCAATGGCTCATGGAGCTGTCCGTCCTCCTCGGCGTCACCCCCACCGCGCCCACGCCCAAGGAACAGCAAGGCGACTTCGCCGGCCTCCTCCTCGATGTGCAAGGCACCGCCGTCACTGTGCAGCCCCACCTCGACCTCGATGACCCCGCCGGCGTCGTCAACGTGGAGGACCTCTGCCAAAAACTCCCCCGCCTCGCCCTCGTCGCCCGCATCGCCAAAGAGCGCCGCTTCTTCCACTGGGAGCTGGAGTATGCCGACGTCTTTGCCCGACGCGGTGGCTTCGACCTCATCGCCGGAAATCCCCCGTGGGTAAAAATCGAGTGGAACGAAGGCGGCCTGCTCTCCGAGAAAAACCCCGCCTTCGCCATCCGCAAACTCTCCGCCTCCGACATCGCCAAGGCCCGCGAGGAACAGCTCAAAAATTCGCAAACTTTTGCCGACTATTTTTCTGAATACGAGGAATTCGCCGGAACACAAAGCTTCCTAACCTCTCTGCAAAATTACCCTCTTTTAGCAGGACAAAAAACCAACTTATACAAATGTTTCATAACTCGCGCATGGGAACTTAATGCACCTTCCGGCGTCACCGGTTTCCTCCATCCCGAGGGAATCTATGATGATCCGGCCGGCGGCTTATTACGTCGGCACGCTTACGGACGTCTACGTTGGCATTTCCAATTTCAAAATGAGCTCCGTTTATTCTCTGAGGTTCATCACGACTGCGAAGCTTTCGCCGTAAATATCTATCATTTCACCCAATCGGAGATAAACTTTAAACACATCGCGAACTTGTTTGCGGTCTCAACTGTAGACGCCTCTTTAACGCATTCAGGAGCAGGGGCGATAATCGGGATTAAAGATGACAATGGAAACTGGGGCACGACGGGGCATCTCGACCGAGTTCTAAATCTGAATGAAACTTCTTTAGCGCTCTTCGCTAAGCTTTATGACGAGGCAACCACTCTACCAAGAGAAGCGCGTTTACCAGCACTACACTCGCGTCAGCTAGTTGAAGCACTCCGGAAATTCGCCGCTTATCCAAACCGACTTGGAGATATTCGAGACGAATATCGCGCAACAATAATGTGGGACCAAACGGCAGCAGAGAAGGACGGCACGATTCGTCGTGAGACACGCTTTCCCGTTGAGCTTCACGAATTGGTGGTATCAGGCCCTCACTTTCATGTCGGCAATCCGTGCAATAAGACTCCTCGCTTTCGCTGCGAACTTAATAGCGACTATGATGTATTGGACCTGGCAGGTCTACCGGACAATTATCTGCCGAGAACGATCTATCTTCCCGCGTGCGAAAAAGCTGAATACGATCACAGAACGGTCTCCGTTCCATGGGATAAAAACAAACAGGTCACACGCTTTAATCGGCTGATAGCGCGGAAAATGCTAAGCCAGTCCGGAGAAAGAACTTTAGTAGCAGCAGTCTTCCCCAAATTTGTCGGCCATATTGACGGTTGTTATAGCTTCACGTTTCGCAGCACTTCGCAACTACTCGCGACGGCAGCCCTCTTGCATTCAGTTCCGATGGATTTCTGGCTTAAAACCACAGGGGTTTCAAATTTCCGCGAGGAACTGGCAGCATTATTTCCACTACTGGCACCTACCGAAGGTCTGCTTTCCCGCACCCTCGCCCTGAACTGCCTGACCACCCACTACGCCGACCTCTGGGCGGAGAGTTGGGACCCAGCGTATCAAGCCGAGACGTGGCTGGGCGACGACCCGCGTCTGGACCCGGCTTTCTGGAGCAACCTCACGCCCGAGTGGACGCGCCACTGCGCCTTGCGCACCGACTTCGCCCGCCGCTGGGCCTTGGTCGAACTCGACGTCCTCGCCGCCCGCGCCCTCGGCTTGACGCTCGCCGAGCTACAAACCATCTACCGCATCCAATTCCCCGTGATGCGCCAATACTAGACCGACACGTGGTATGACCAACGAGGCCGGATCGTCTTCACCTCCAGCAAAGGCCTCCCCGGCGTAGGCTTCAACCGCGCCGAGTGGAACGAAATCAAGTCCATGGTATCCGGCACCGTCACCCGCCGCGTGACCGACACGACCCTCCCCACGGGCCCTATCGAGCGAGAAATCACCTACACCGCCCCCTTCACCAAATCCGACCGCGAACAAGACTACGCAACCGTCTGGTCTAAGCTGAATACGAAAACCACTTAAGGAAGCCTTACATGGAAACCGATAGTTCACGAGATCGTAAGGCCGACCGGGCCGCCAAAAATTTTGAGCGCGAAAAACAGCAAGGAAGCCAGCAGCAACCAACCGCGCCACAGCCAACTTCATCGCTTAAACTAAACGACGTCATCGAACCATTCGATTGGAGCGACAGCACTGCCAACTTCTTTACGTCCGCAATAAGAAGCGCCCCAGAGTCCGCCAGTAATCAAGCCCAAGGGCTCACGCCGCAATGGCTGTTTCTTCAGATATTGATTGCAAGCGAAGGAGTCCTTACGCCCACCGAATTTAAAATTCTCAATTTATTTGAAGCGAGTGGTTTAACGATAAATGAGCTACGAAATCTTCAAGAGAAAAATGGTGGAATTAGCGCTCAAAGTACAAAAATTAACCCCTCAGAAATTTATTTAACCAGTGAGTCCGCAGAGATTATCACTGCTGCTGGGGAATTAGGCCGGCGAATCGGGCGTGATGGGATTACCTCAATGCGGCACCTCGTTGCTGCATTTGTATTCCGGGCTACCGCAAACGGACGCCTCTTATCCTACCTAAGGCCAGATGAACTGGGGCTGAAAACTGACGCTATGCTCGCCGCATTTCGCGCTCACCTTGAGACTCTGGATGAAAAAACACGAGAAGCTCAAGAGACCTGGAAACGAGCGATCCAACTCATAAACGGGGTTCTGCGTGGTCAAAAAACTGAGTTAAAGCGAAACGCATCCGACAAGGAAAAGTGTTTGGATGTAGAGAAATATGCAGAGGTGCTGGCGACACTCATGCGACAAGCCGATAACAAAGAGTTTAACCTAGCCGTGTATGGCCACTGGGGACGGGGAAAGACGTTTCTAATGGAGCAGACAGCTTCAGCAATTAAGAGCCCTCGTCCGCCTAACGATAAACGTGAATTTGAAACGGTGATATTCAGCGCGTGGCAATATCCGAGTCGGCCTGAAGTGTGGATTCACCTTTACGAAACCTTCGCTCAAAAAGCTTTCGATGGTAGCTGGTGGAAATCAGTCCCGAATGTGATTCGCGCCGGCATAGCCAGGCACGGAGTGAACAGACTATTGGTGGCGTATTTCTTCGGGGCCTTGGCCTTGGTGCCGATACTGCATAAAATTGAGTGGGCGCGGTCATTAGCCTGGATGTTTTATTCGGCGGTTGGTCTCTCCGGAATTCTCCTCTGCTGGAGTTTATACTCCTCAATCACGGGAACCAAGAAACGCCTCAATGCCGAATACCTGAAAGCAACCCGGCACTCGGAAAAACTCGGGCTTCAGGGCACGATAGGAAACGATTTAGAAACCCTTTTAAAAGGATGGCTCCCGACCACGGGCCAAGGCTGGTGGCTCTACTCTGCATTCACTTCGATTTCATTGTTAATTGCTTGGACACTCAGCTGGCGCATCGCAGGTATCGTCGGGAATGATCAAATTGGCGTTCTTGCCGGAACCATCGCGTTGGAGTTGGCCGTATTAGTCTGTTGGTGGGCATTCCCATGGAAGCCCAAATCCAAGAAGGTATTGTTGGTCGTCGATGACTTGGATCGCTGCGATCCGGATCATCTCCTTTCCGTCATGGAATCGATCAAACTTCTCCTCGAAAACCCAGAGATCAGCCGCCGTGTTCTGGTCGCCATGCTGATCGAGGAAGATATCCTCAAGCATGCTATCTGGAAAAAATACAAGCACCTAGCCGATAATGATGCAGCGGTGGCCCTTGAAACGAAATTCACTGGACCACGCATCGTTCGAGAGAACTGCGAAAAGCTTTTCACCGTCCATCTACGTCTGCCTCCGCTTGGACCAAAAGAAGTCACGGCCGTCGTAGGGGCTTTTGCGCCACCAGAAGCACAGCCATCTCCAGCCTCGCCTGATACGGCAGCAAAGAGCACACCTCAGTCCGGCTCGACGAAATCAGCGACAACTTCCTCGACTCCATCAAAAACGGCTAAGCTCTATATTGATGCAGGCTCTACCGATGCCTCCACTCAGCTCTCCTATGCTGAAATTGATTTAGGGGAGGATGAACGCATCGCCATCTCCGCCGAGCTAGCGAAACACCGAAAAGGCACGCAGCAGGTTGCTCCGCTGGGACCGCGAGCCATACGTGCATTCATCTTCCGTTACCAGCTGGCACGCCTGATCCTAGGAAAACGAGGCATAACCGAATGGAAGCCCGAATTGCTCATCGCGGCGCTGGCCGAGCGACTCTTCGAGAATAAAGGCGCGCTATCAAATACCGCCCTCCCCCCGGACGTCATGGCTGTGGTTGAGCAGGTAAGCTAACACATAGCCGACCATCGTGAGCTATCAAACGACCTACACCAACAGCCGCGCCTTGGTCATCGGCATCGACGCCTACACACGCTGCTCCCCTCTTAGCAACGCGTGCAACGATGCCCGGAGCATGGCCGATGCATTGGTGCAACGCCTGTCGTTCCCCGCTGCAAATGTTCGACTACTACTCAACGCCGACGCCACCCGTGCCAACATCTTGTCCGCTTTCATGTCTTTACACGGGACCTGTGCGCCGGACGACCGGGTAATCATCTTCTTCGCCGGCCACGGCCATTCCGTTACCGGCAATACCAAGACCCAAGGTTTCCTCGTGCCGGTGGACGCTGATCCCGCCGACCTAAGCTCCCTAATGCGCTGGCAGGAGTTTGTAGAGGGTTCGGAAATGATTCCCGCCAAGCACATGCTCTTCGTCATGGATGCGTGCTTCAGCGGTTTGCTCATGCAGCGCGCCTTAGGCGGTGGTGACGCACGTTTCGTCACCGACATGCTTCAGCGCTACTCGCGGCAGGCCATTACAGCGGGCAAGGCGGATCAACTCGTCGGAGACGGCGTGCAGGGATGCAACTCGACCTTCACCCGGCATTTTCTCGAAGGTCTGAACGGAGCTGCCGCAGATCGTCACGGAATCATCACCGCGACATCGGCGATGAACTACGCCTACCGCAAAGTTTCACAGGACGCCGCGTCCGAACAAACGCCTCACTACGGCCACCTGGCCGGGGACGGCGACATGGTGCTATGCCTGCCTAAAAGCGTCCAACTATCGAGCGCGACGGCCGGCGACTACATGGCCGAAGAGTTCAGCGAGGTTCCAGAGCAGGTCGCTCTCGATGCGGCAACCGCTGCACCGCTCAGCTTCCCCCGCTTCGCGTCTTATGAAGACGCAACCTCTCCTTCTTTTGGTCAAAACGAGCGCACCAAGAAACTGGTGCAGACCTATTACCAGCCCGACACGCGCCGTGATCCCGCCACTAAATTCCTTGCGGTGTCATTTCTTCCAGTGGGAAGACTGCCAAACACGCCAAAACTCACACAAATTATTAAGAAATTGAGGGAATCCAGCCAAGGATCGGAAGAACCTCCCTACTGGAAACTGCTTTTCCCGGGGGAAATGCGAACCACGCTAGATACAATCCTTCTATACAACACATGTTACAATACGCAGCTATGGGATCAGTTTCTTTGCTTGGATAGTAGAGGTGGCATTGATTTCGCGGTTGCGGATCAAGTCGTTCATCACTGGTCACCGAGACAGATAGTAAAGCCAATGGGAGCAGAGCAGAAAACGCCCGTCATTGCGTATTGGAACTACGTCGCCCTAATCGGAACGCTGTGGTCATGCCTCGAATTAGCCCGGAGAACATACATCGAGCTAGGATACTTGGCGGGCATCAATGTACGTGTCGCTTTGGTAGGGATCGGCAAAGGTCACTTCTGCGGAACCTCGCAGATGCCGGGTAATGAAGAAAAGAGATGGCTAGACCCACTTAATGGCGAAGGGGCCGCAATGGGTGCGTTCCAACAGCAAGTCTGCGAAGACAGTAATATTGCGCTCACCTATCGTGCCACCCAAAAGGATCTAAGCGGCAGCGGTGCTCGCAGAATCGTGGACGACTTCGCTGAGAAGTTCGCTTTGGCATTCAACTACCATAAAGAACACCTGCCGTGCTTCAACTACGGCACCCGCGAATTCCCCTGGATACAATTCTGGAACGGGTGGCGGCGATAAAACCTGCTCCTGA
>JAIXRU010000203.1 GCA_027485045.1 Opitutaceae bacterium
GGCCGCCCACCACTGCGTCATGGCCGTGGGCGACGACGCCCAGTGCATCTACTCCTGGCGCGGCGCGAACTTTGAAAACATCATGACCTTCCCCGACCGCCACCCGGGCACCGTCATCCACCGCATCGAGACCAACTACCGATCCACTCCGCAAATCCTCGCCCTCGCCAACGGCGTGCTCGAAGCCCAGCCCAAGGGCCGCCACTTCGAGAAAAAACTCATCGCCGCCCGCGCCAACTCCACCAAGCCCTACGTCGTCCAGGCCATGGACGACCGCGAACAGGCCGACTTCGTGCTCAAGCGCATCCGCAGTCTCATTGAGGACGACGGCGTCTCCCCTTCCGAAATCGCCATTCTCTACCGCTCCCACTTCGTCGCCCTCGAGATCCAGCTCACGCTCTCCCGCGCAGCCATTCCCTACACCATCACCAGCGGCGTGAAATTCTTTGAACGCCAGCACGTGCGCGACCTCGTTGGCCTGATCAACTTCGTTTACAACCCCGCCAACACCCTCGCCTGGGAACGCATCGCCATTCTCCTGCCCAAGGTCGGCGAAAAAGGCGCGGCCAAGATCCACGCCGCCGCCCTCGACCACGCCCGTTTCCTCCAGCAGGACTTCATCGACGCTCTCGCCTCCGACGACGTCAAAGCCAAGGTCCCCGCCGCCGCCAAAGACGACTGGGCCCAGTTCTGCGCCTCCCTGCGCGAGGTCGCCCACGCCATGCGAGACGAGAAGCCCGCCCGCGCCATCGAGCTTGCCATTGAGGGCTGGTATGGCGACCACATGAAGGGCGCCTACGCCGACTACGTGGACCGCTACGAAGAGCTAAAAGCCCTCGTCGGCTTCGCCTCCCGCTTCGACGAGATGCAGGAAATGCTCGCCCAGATCGTGCTCCTCAACGGCGAGACCAGCGACAAGGAAGTCGCCCCCAGCCAGGACGCGATCAAACTCACCACCGTCCACCAGTCCAAGGGTCTTGAATACGACGCCGTCTTCGTCATCGGCCTCGCCGACGGCATGTTCCCCGGCCGTCGCTCCGTCGAGGACGGCGACGTGGAGGAAGAACGCCGCCTCTTCTACGTCGCCGTTACCCGCGCCAAAAACGAACTCTACCTCTGTTACCCGAAGATCGCCTCCCGCGCCGGCCCCGGCGGCATGATGCTCAATCCCAGCCGCTTTCTCACCGAGCTCTCGCCCAGCCTCTACGAACCCCTGCGCATCAAACGCCAGTTCGGCTGGTAAGAGATCTCCCAGCGCGCTCGCCCAGCCCTCCGACTCCACCACCACGCACCATGCTCAACCGCCAGACCTACTTCATCCGCGAACACGTCGGACTCATCAAACTCGTAGATGCCTACGACATACTCGACCCCGTCTCCAAAGCCAAACTCGGCGAGGCCCGCGAAGAAATCAGCGGCTTGGTAAAGTTACTTCGCCTCCTGCTCGGCAAAGCGCTCCTCCCCACTCGCGTGGCCGTTTACGAAGGCGGGGAGCCCGCCGCCAACCGCAGCTTGCTCTTTTCCATCCGGCGCGGCGTCGCCCTTTTCCGCCCTCGCGTGGACATCCTCGACGCCCAAGGAACCTCACTCGGCTATCTGCAAGCCAAGGCTTTCTCCCTCGGCGGAGCCTTCCGCGTCTTCACCGCCGACGGGCAGGAAGTCGCCCTCGTGCAAGGCGACTGGAAGGGCTGGAACTTCCGCTTCCTCAGCGGCCAGACCGAGCTCGGCCTGATCACCAAAAAATGGGCCGGCCTCGGCAAAGAGCTCTTCACCACGGCCGACAACTACATGATCAGCATCAACGGCACCCCCGCCCCCGAGATCAACCTCCTGCTTCTCGCCGCCGGCCTCGCCATCGACACCGTGCTTAAGGAGAAAGACTAGTTCAAACGCCCGCCGCGAGCCGCCATTCATCGTTGGACAAGCCCCCATCGTCCTTTCCATCCTGCCTTTGTGTCTCCCGCCACTGCCAAGCTCGCCCGTCGCCTTTTCGCGGCTATTGGTAACGGGCTGCTGTTTTGCCTCTGGCTGATCCTGCTCGCTGCGTTGGCGATACAGATGCGCATCGTCGCCGAGGGTGGCCTGCGTCTGCCGGACTTCGCCGTAAAACGCCTCAACGCTGCGCTTCACGCCCGCGGTCTGGATTTCCGCACCGAGGCGATTTGGATCGACCCCCAAGGCCGCGTTCTGGTGCGCGCGCCCTCCCTTTCTCTCGCCGTCCCTGCCGGCGAAGTTCCCAAACCTTTCGCCAGCGCCGCCGCCATTTACCTCCAACTCGACCGCGCCGCCTTGCGCACCGGCACCGTCGAAATCAACCGCGCCGAAATCACCGGCTTCGCCCTCACCCTGCCCGCGCTGCACTCCCCCACCGGCGCACCACAAACCCTCCTCAACGCAGGTGAATTTCGCCTCACCCACGCCACCGGCGCCGCTCTCTGGCAACTCGACCAGGCCAGCGCCCGCGTGCTCGACGTACCCACTGCTTTCTTCGGCGCCTTGCCCTCCCGCCCCGACTCCAGCTCCGACGCAACGCCCTCCGACCTCACCCCGCTGATACGTCGCACCTTGACTCAGGCCGGAAACCTCTACCGTCAGCTCTCCTCCCTGCCCGTCGAATCGATCAAAATACTCCGCCTCGATTTAGAGCCCGATCGCCTCATCGCCTCGGCTGAAATCAGCTCTCTGCGCGTCCCCAGCCATCCCGCTCTGCCGCCCGCCCTGGCCGGCGCGACCCTAACCTCAGCCCGCCTCTCCGCCAGCCTCCCGTTTGATGATCCCGCCGGCGAAAATCTCCGGATCGACGCCGCGCACTTCTCCGCCCCCGTGCCACTCGCCCTGGAAGTGGAAAACCTATCCGCCCGCCTGCGCTATCCCTCGGGCGGCCCCTTGCTTGCCGACCTCGCCCTGGGCCGCATCCACAAGACCGATACCGCCATCCCGCCCGCCCCGCTCGTCGCCACCCTGAGTTACGAACCCGGCTCCGGCCTGCTCGCCGGCAACCTTGCCACCCGCCTCGTCGATGCCCCTTGGTCCATTACGCTCAGGGGCCGGACCGCCACGCGCGCCGGAGACGTCTCCGCCGAGGGCGAACTCACCCCCGCCCTGCTCCCCGTGGTCGCCTCTTTTCTGCCGGAAAAAACCCGCCGCATCCTTGAGCTCGCCGATCCCGTGCAACTCTCCCTCGCGGCCGAGTTCGGTCCCAACTTGGAACTCCGCTTAGCCCGCGCCCGCGTTTCCGGCGATCGCGCCGTGGCCGCGCAGGTCGTCTTCCGCAGCGCCACCGCCGAGCTCCTCTACGAGCCTCTCGCCCACCGCTTTACCGCCTCTCCGGTTTTGCTGAACTTACCGGAAACCTCCGCCTCCGGCAGCTACGAGATGGATACCCAAACCCTCGCCTTCCGCTTCCTTCTTGAGGGCAGCCTGCGCCCCATGGCCATCGAGGGCTGGTTTACCGAGTGGTGGGATAGGCTCTGGGCAGACTTCCATTTCGGCCCCCTGCCGCCCTCCGCGGAAGTGGACATCCAGGGCACCTGGGGCGCGCCCGACGAGACCACCGTTTTTGTGGGTGCAAACTCCGGCCCCATGGCCCTGCGCGAACTCTCCCTCGATACCGTGGCCACCCGCGTGATGGTCCGGCACAACCAAATCGACATCCTCGGCTTCCGCGTCACCCAGGGCACCCATGCCGCCGCCGGCCGTCTCTCGCGCCGACTCGCGCCCGGCGGCACCGCCTGGGAACGCCTCGACTTCGACCTGAACTCCGATCTCCCCATCACCGCCCTGACCGACCTGTTTCGCAAAGACGGCCAGGAAATCGTCGCCCCCTTTGCCCTCACCGTCACGCCCCGTCTGCGCCTGGTCGGTCAGGCCTTCGGACCTGACGCCGGGCCTCTCGCCGGCGGCCAGAGCTACACTCTGGATCTCGATATTCCCGGTGCCCTCCGTTATCGCGACTTTCCGTTAGACAACCTCGCCGTTCGCATTCTCCGGCAAGATTCCGTCATCCGCATGGAAAACATCCGCGCCGGTTTCGCCTCCGGCCTCGTCTCCGGCACAGCCACCCTGGACGGCCCCGCCACCGCCCGAAATCTCTCGTTCGACGCCGTGGCGACCGATGCCAATCTCGACCTCACCCTCGCTAAGTGGCGCCAATTTCAAGCCGCCCGAAATCCTCCCGCAGCCGCCACCTCCACCAACCCGACCGGCAAGACCGAATCGCACGAAAAACCCCTCGGCGGCACCGTCCAACTCCGCCTCACCGCCCGGGGTCCCGCCGACGACCCGCTGGGGTTCACCGGCCAAGGTTCCGCCATCGTCACCGGAGCCGACCTCGCCCGGATTCGCCTGTTCGGATTTTTTTCCGCCTTGCTCAACGAACTCGGCATCGGCCTGACCACGCTCAAGCTCACCGATGCCGACGCCCGCTTCACCCTCGACCGGCAGCGGCTCGCTTTTTCCGAACTCAACCTGAAGGGCGCGTCCACCTTGGTGGAAACTCGCGGCGACTATTTTCTGGCCGACGGCAGACTCGCGTTTACCGCCAAAGTCCGCCCCTTTGAACGCAGCGGCAACTTCCTTGGCTCGACGGTTAATCTCGTCCTTAGCCCGCTCTCCACCGTGCTTGAAGTGGAACTCGGCGGCACCCTCGATCAACCCGACTGGACCTTCGCCCTGGGGCCCAGCCGTTTGCTGCGCCGAATCACCGGCATTGGAGCCAAACCCGCCGAGCCTCCCGTCCCTGCACCCTCACCCACTCCGCTTTCCCCTCGCGTCGAGCCTCCTGCCCCCTAGGGCTTCCCTACGCCATGAATCGTGTGCCGCACCCCATTTTGGAGCAGCAACCCTTTACCCAAAGACTCGCTCTCGGTCTGAGTAACGCGATCATCGTAGCCGGATTTTTGGTGTTTTTAGGCTGGTGGCTTCGCTTAGATACTCTCGTTCAGTTTCTGCCCAACCTGGATCCGGTCAAAGCCAACGCCGCCTTCTGCCTCGGCCTGATCGGCCTCGCCCTGAACAAACTCCTTCTTAGCCACAAAAAATCCTCCTGGCTCGGGCTTCTACCCGCCGTCATCGCCCTCCTGACCCTGCTGCAAGACCTGCTCGGTATGAGTTTCGGCATCGATGAACTGCTGGCGCGCGACTACCTATCCTCTCCCGGCATAGCCAATCCCGGCCGCATGGCGCCCGCCGCCGCCGCCTGCATCCTGTTAACCGGTTTGGTTCTCACCCCTTTTTTCGGACGTAGCAGCTCCCGCCGCGCCCTCGGCCTGGGCTTGGCCGGTTCTCTCGCCGCCGCCATCGGCACCGCCGGCGTACTCGGCTTCCTGCTCAACTTGCCCGGCGGTCTCGGGTGGAACCCGGGCGGCAGTCTCTCGCCTTTCGCCGGCAGCCTCGCCATCCTTCTCGGCGTAGCCCTGCTCACCGCCGCGTGGCGGGTGCACGAAAACACCGACGACACCCCGCCCGTCTGGATGCCCCTGCCCGTGATCGTCGCCTCCTGCGCCCTCACTCTCATCCTCTACACCGGCCTGCGCGAAAGAGAGCGTTACTACTCGGCCATCACCTCGAAAAACACCCTCGACGGCCTCGGCTCCGCCATTCACCTAGAAATCGAACGCCAATCCTCCGCCCTCGAACGCATCGCCCGCCGCTGGAGCCTGCTAGAAAATACCAGCCCCGTCGTGCGCGAGGCCGACGCCATCGCCTACCTCAACGAAGCCCCCGGCGCCCGCGCCCTCATGTGGACCTCGCCCGAAGGCCACACCCGCTGGTTTTACCCCCTGGCCGGCAACGAAGCGTTGGGCGGCTTCGAACACACCCGCGACCCCCAGCGCAACAACGCCATCCTGCGCTCCCGCGGCACCGGCCTGCCTTCCGTCTCCGGCACCTTGAGTATCCCCGGAGCCGGCACTGGCTTTGCCATCTACGCCCCCATCCTGACCAACAATGGCTACGCCGGCTTCGCCACTGCCGACTACACCTACACCCGCTTCTTTTCCGCTCTAAATACCCGCCTGAATCGCATGATGGAGGGCTACGAATACACGATTGAAATCAGCGGAAACACCGTCTTCGACACCCGCGATGCCCTGCTGCGCGACTCCCCGCTGCCCGACGCCCTCGAATCCATTTTCCCCATCTTTGATCGCCGCGTGCGCGTGACGCTCGCTCCCGTTCGCGACGCCGACACCCTCAACCGCCGCCGCCTGCCTGAAGTCGCCCTCTTCACCGGTTTCGGCATCACCCTTTTGCTCGGACTCTCCGTGCACTTCGCCCGCGTCGCCCGCTCCGGCCAGCGCGAGACCGAACGCACCAACGAAAAACTCCGGGCCGAGGTCGAGGACCGTCGCCAGGCCGAAGCCGCCCTCCGCGCCTCCCAGCTCGCCGAACGCAAACTCGGCCTCGTCGCCGCCCGCACCGATAACCTAGTCATCATCGCCCGCCCCGACGGCGCCATCGAATGGGTGAACGACGCCTTCACCCGCCTCCTCGACCGCACCCTTGCCGAGGTCGGCGGCCGACCCGCTCTGGATCTCTTAGGCGCGGCCGACCCCGCCGCCAGCATGCGCCTCCGCCAGGCCCTCGACGACGGCGACCCCCTCTCCACCGACCTCTCCTGCCGCTCCCGCTCCGGCCGCCAATACGACCTCTCCCTCGACCTCCAACCCGTTTACGGCACCGACGGCCACCTCGAAAACTACATCTTCCTCGCCGTCGACATCACCCAACGCGTCGAAACCGAACGCGAACTCCGCCGCGCCAAGATCGAGGCCGACGCCGCCTCCCGCGCCAAGAGCGACTTCCTCGCCTCCATGTCGCACGAGATCCGCACCCCCATGAACGGCGTCATCGGCATGACCAGCCTGCTCCTCCACTCCCAGCTCACCCCCGACCAGCGCGATTCCGTCAACACCATCCGCCAATCCGGCGAGACCCTGCTCACCATCATCAACGACATCCTCGATTTCTCCAAAATCGAGTCCGGCCAGCTTGAGCTGGAAACCCTGCCTTTCGACCTGGGCGCCCTCACCGAGGAAACCCTCGACCTCTTCGCCCCCCTCGCGGCCAGCCGTGGCCTCGACCTCGCCTACCGCATCGACC
>JAIXRU010000122.1 GCA_027485045.1 Opitutaceae bacterium
GGCCGCGATTCCGTCGCCGGTCTGCCCAAGACCATCCACATCACGTCCCAGGAAATCCGCGAAGCCCTCAGCGACCCCATCTCCTCCATCGTGGACGCCGTGCGCAGCACCCTCGAACGCTGCCCTCCCGAGCTCTCCGCCGACCTCGTGGACCGCGGCTTTGTCATGGCCGGCGGCGGTGCCCTCATCCGCGGCATCGACCGCCTGCTCTCTGAGAAGACCGGACTGCCCGTCATCGTGGCCGACGACCCGCTCTCCGCCGTGGCCAACGGCACCGGCGCCGTCCTCGACGATCTCAACTGGGTTCTGCAAAACGTCTGACCCCGAAGCGCCTTCCCGCGCCGCGATCCGCTCCCGCATTCTGTAGCCTGTGCCCCGACGCTTCGATCAGGCCCGCCCCTTCCTCGCGCTCGGGGTCGCTCTACTTGCCTGGCTGCTGCTACCCGCCCTCTTCAAACGCTTCGCCCGCCTCGGCATCTACGAACTGCAGGCACCGGTCGAAGTAAGCGCTTCCTACGTGCGGGACCTGCAAGAATTCTGGTCCGAAAAAACCCGCTCAAAAAACGAACTCATCGAGGCCGCGCGTGACCTGTCCCGGCTTAACTCCGCCTACGAACTCCGTCTCGCCGAGGACGGCCGCCTGCGCGCCGAGATCGACCGTCTCGAAGCGCTCCTCCGCCTGCCCTCCTACGGCGAATTCCGCGCCGAACCCGCCCGCGTGGTCCGGCGCGATTTCACCGCTTGGTGGCAACGTTTGGTCATCCGCAAGGGCGGCAACCACGGCCTGCTGGTGGGCTCGCCGGTCATCTACTCCGGCGGCCTCGCCGGCCGCATCTCCGAGGTCCACGCCACCACCGCCGTCGTCGAGCTCATCAGCAGCCCCGGCCTGCGCCTTGCCGCCGTATTCGAGGGTGACGACCGGCCGGTCAGCTTCCAAGGCGGCGTCAATCCACCGCTCCGCCCGGCCGAGGGCCTGCTCGAATTTGTGCCCCTCGATATCTTCGCCACCCCCGCTTCCCCCCGCCGACTGGTGACCTCAGGACTGGGCGGAGTTTATCCTCCGGGTCTGGCCGTCGCCGAGGTCTTCCAACTGGAACCCAGCACCGATGGTCTCTTTAAAAGCGGCCGCGCCCGGCTCGACCCCCGGCTCGGCCGACTCAGTGAAGTGACGGTCCTGGTCCCGCTGGATGGCGACTTCCTGCCCGCAGGCGCACCCAAGCCATGAACGCCGCCTTTCGCCAAGTTCTGGCCCTGCTCGCCTGCGCCACCGGCTTGATCGCCCTCCTGGGTCAGGCCAACCACGAACTCTCTTCTTTCGCCCTCACGCTCTCCTCCCCGGGCCTGCTCGTAGTGTATTCCGCGTTACGCCTGCCGCTATCACGAGGACTTGTTGTCACCGGTCTCACCGGCCTGCTTCTCGACGCAGGGGCTCCGATCCCCTTCGGCAGCCACGCCCTTCTCCTCGGATTGGGCTACTGCGCCCTTCACGGCGTGCGCGCCCGCTTGCCCCGCGAGGAAACCCTGGTCGGAGTCGTCGCCGCGATTTTCATTAACCTCGGCCTCTTCGTCGTGCTCGCCTTCGCCCGCCTGGGTGAACTACCCGACCCCGGCTCCGCCGCCCTGCGCCTGCTCTCGGACTTGCTGGTTTCACAGCTCGCCACCGCCCTGATCGGCCCTTGGTTTCTGGCCCTCCAAAGCCGCGCCCTGGAACTGGCCGGCGTCGCGCCCTCCTCCTTGCCTGCCTGGTCCCGGCGCTTCGGTTAAACTCTCGAGCGACGCCTACCGTCATGGCCTACGCCCCCCACTCCTCGACGCCCGATCGCGCCGGCTCGATCATGGAATCGCACCGTGGCTACGATCCCCGGCTCTGGCTCTTCTACGGACTCACCGTGCTCCTCCTCGGCACCCTCGCCGCCGGTCTCGCCTACCAGCAGCTCGGCCGCACCGTCGAACACCGCGAACGCGAGATCGTGCAAAGCCAGCGCCGCGTCGTGGTGCCCGGCCCGCGCGGCAACATTTTCGACCGCGAAGGCCGTCTGCTTGTCGGTAACCGGCCGCGTTTCGCCGTCACCCTGAACCTCGACGAGCTTCGCTCGGAGTTCCGCAAGGAATACCTGCGCATCCGCCGCAACTACCGCGACAGCGGCGACAAGGATCTGCCCACCGCCGCCCAGATGGAACGCATCGCCCGCGTCTCCGTCGTCCAAGGCTATCTAAACATCGTCAATCGCGCCCTCGGCGCCCGCCACCGGGTCTACGACGACATCCTCGACCGGCACTACCGCCAAGCCCGCATCCTGCCCTACATGCTGCTTGAGGACATCAGCCCGGCCGATTACGCGCGCCTGCTGGAGCAATTGCCCGTTACCTCGCCTCTCCAGGTGTACACCGCCAGCACCCGCAACTACCCCCATGGCACGCTCGCCGCCCATACCCTGGGCTACACTGCGGCGGACGACGACCTCGCCGTGGGCGCAGACCTGCCGGGGGCGGATCTGACCACCTTCAAAATGCGCGGCAGCATCGGCCGCCAGGGTCTCGAAGCCGCCCTCGACTCTCGCCTGCAGGGTCAGGCCGGCGGCGCGATTTACCGTGTCGATCCGGCCGGTTACCGTATCCAGCCTCCGTTACAAAAACGCCGTCCGGTGCAGGGCGGCGACGTTGTGGTAAGCCTCGACCTCGACCTCCAGCGTGCCGCCGAAGCACAATTGGCCGAAACCGGCCTGGCCGGTGCCGCCGTAGCCCTCGATATCGCGACCGGCGAAGTCCTGGCCCTCGTAAGCAAACCCGACTACGACCTCAACGCCTTCACCCCCCGCCTCAGCCACGAGACCGCCGCCGACATCCAGACCCGAGGCGCCTGGATCAACCGCGCCACCCAAGGCCTCTACCCGCCCGGTTCCACCTTTAAACTCGTTACCGCCATCGCTGGCCTGCGCAGCGGACACATCGAGCCCGACTCCACCGTGGAATGCACGGGTGCCTACCGCGTCGGTGGCCGTATATTTGTGTGCAACAACCACCGTGACCGCGGCACCGTCACCCTCGCCCAAGCCATCGAGAAAAGCTGCAACACCTTCTTTTACGATTACGGACTAAAAACCGGGATCGACGCCATCGCCGCCGAAGCCCGCCGACACGGCATGGATGATCCCACCGGCATAGAGCTGCCCTTCGAGACCCGCGGCATGCTCGTGCCCGACCCAGCCTGGAGAGAGGCTCGCCGTCAGGAACGCTGGTTCCCGGGCGATACCGCCAACGTTTCCATCGGCCAGGGCGACCTCGCCCTCACCCCGCTGCAAATGGCGTGTTTCGCCGCCTCGTTTGCCCGCAGCGAAAGCACCACCCGCCCCACCCTCCTGCACCTCGCCGATGCTCCGCGCCTGCACACCGAGCCCGATGGCCTTACCCCCGCGCAACGCGGTGCGATCCTCGCCGGCATGGAGGCGGTGACCAACACCGGCACCGGCCGCATCCTGCAAACTCCGCGCTACCGCGTGCCCGGCCTGCGCTTGGCGGGCAAGACCGGCACCGCGCAAAAACGCACCGCCGAAGGCACCCTCAATTTCGCCTGGTTCGTAGGCTTTTTCCCGATTGATAACCCGCAGGTTGCCATTGCGGTGATAGTCGAGGGCGACACCCCCGGCGAAGATGTGGCAGGAGGCCGCTACGCCGCGCCAGTGGCCGGAGCGATTATCAAAGCCTGGGCCGACAAAACCGGTCGTTACGGCCTGGCCACGCCACCCCCAGCCACCCCCTGAGCGAGCGAGAAGTGCGTGTTCACCCAAAATCGCCCTTGATTCGTCGCAGCGAGGGCGACAGGTTCCACCCTCCCCGATAGCCGGACGCCTAGCTCAGTTGGTTAGAGCACATCCTTCACACGGATGGGGTCACAGGTTCGAGTCCTGTGGCGTCCACCATTCTAGCCCCGCCTTTGGATCGCGCTATTAGCGCTCAAAACTAAACGAAGCCGGTGCAGTCTGAAACACCGATCCTCCCGCGCCCAGGCTGGCGCTCGGAGACGCACCGTAACGAGCAATAGTGTTCGCATCTACGCTCCAGGTTGGCCGGTTTTCGCCCCTCGCCCAAGCGGCGGCACGCTCAGCTTCCTGGGCCGTCGCCTCATCCAAAACATAGCTCCAGCGCGATACCGCCCCGACTTCCTGCTTATCGTTGTCAATACCCACCGCCACCAAAGTCAATCGCGGCGCCAGCGCGTTACCCGGCACCAGCGAGCCCGCGCCCGCCGGACGTGCCGTGGGCAGCTCGGTGGCTTTGGCTAAAATCAAGGGCTCCGGATCCGCCTGCTTAACAACAGCCTCCGCCGGGTAGTCGGTCGCCACGCTCATCGCGGGTGGTCCCACGCGAACCATCAGCACCGTAAACAGCGCTGCGGCTCCGGCCAGACCGCCGCCGGCCGCCCAGCTCCAATTCCAAGCCCAGCCACCCGAACGCTCGGGAGCGCTTACCTTGCGCTCCGCTTCACGCAGAGCGCGAAGCATGCGCTGCGAAGCCGGTGCACCCGCTAGAGATCGGCGAAAGAGCTCTTCGCAGCCGCCCTGTATAGCCTGATACTGGGCGAGCTCGCGCCTCCGCGCAGGCTCGGCCTGCAAGAGGATCTCAAGCTCCCTGGCCTCACCCGGATTCAGGCGGTGATCGAGATAAAGGTTAACAAGTTCCTTAAACCTGGGGTCTGAGTTTTTCATTGATCATCCTTTCCAATTAAATCCCGAAGGCTGTCGCGGGCGCGGGCGATACGGCTTTTAACCGTTCCGACCGAGATGCCTAAAATCACTGCGATCTCTTCGTAGGAGAGATTTTGTACATTTCTTAAAATCAAAATCTCGCGATGCCGGGAGCTGAGTTTCTCCATGCCCACCGCGATGCGATCCACCAGTTCCTGGGTGGAGGTCAGGTCACCCGGCGACTCGGCATCACCGGCAAACACCTCGGCAAACGTGGTGCTGTTATCCTCGCCCACCGGCTGATCGAAGGAGACGGTGTGGTCGCGTTTACGGCGCCACCAATACCAGTAGCGATTGCGCGCGAGGTTGGTCGCTATCTGGTAAAGCCAGGTCGAAAACGAGGAATCCCCGCGAAAATTAGCCAGGCCACGATGTGCGCGGATAAAGGCATCCTGCGTCACTTCCTCGGCGTCCTGCGGGTTGCGCAGCAATTGATGCACCATGGCATAGATGCGATCCCAGTGACGGGTGACCATCTCCTCGAAAGCGGCGGAGTCGCCGTTGCGGAAACGATCCACCAGGATTCGGTCGAGAGCTACTTCTTGAGCGCGGGCAGACATAGTTTGGTCTGCGTTCTGACGTGCTTCTTCGACAAAAGTTCCGTCGGTTTTTTTCGGTCCCGCACTCTGCTCGGAAAGCGCCGGAAAAGAAGCGGCCGCCAGAGGTAACGAATGCGGCAATGAGGTCATCTGAGCCCCCTAAAAGCCTGTTTTTGGGCCATTCTGTCAATCGGCTTGTCCAAGCTTCCGGCAAAAAACCCTTGCCAACGTCCGCCATGCTTTCATCCAAAGCACCCTCACAGTGCACGGGGGTCGATAGCTCAATGGTAGAGCAGCATCCTTTTAAGTTGTTGGTTCCGGGTTCGAATCCCGGTCGACCCACCAAGCACTGCCTCCGTTCTTGCAGCTAAAAATCCTGCAAACGCTGCTCCCCCGCCCCTCGTCCCGGCTCCAGTCGGGCCAGCACTTCCCCGAGCAGGTAAATCGACCCGGTCACCACAAGCACATCCTCCGGCCCGCCGGTGGCGCAAACGCCCTCCTGCGGGAAAAGCCCTTCGACCGTCGCACGCTGGATTTGCCCTCCGCCCGCCGCTGCACGCGTAAAAAACTCCGCCGGCACGAGCGCCTCCAACTCCTCAAAGGTGCTCGCCCGCGCCTGCTGCGGCCGCACGAGGTGGATTTCCCGTGCGTGCCGCCCCACCACCGCCAGCAACGGCGCGGCGCGACTCAGGCCCAGCACGCCCGTAATCACGACCGGACGGCGGCCGGTCTCAGTAACCAGCTTGCTCATTAAATCATCCAACACCGCCGCTCCCTCGGGGTTGTGCGAGGCGTCCAGCACCAGCAAGCGGCCATCGGCCAGCCGCGTGCGCTGCCAGCGCCCCGGCCAGCTCACCCCGGCCAGTCCGTCCTGAATATGTGCATACGTCAGGCCGAAACGGCCGGCCAGCAGCCGCGCCACCAGGGTCGCGGTGGCGGCATTGAGACGTTGATAATCGCCCTCCAGCCCGGCCCGCGGATACGCCGCGATCTCCTCGCCAAAAACGTCACGCACACTGGTCAACGGTGAGCCGCGCGCCGCCGCGATAGACCGCACCACCGCCTCGGCTTCCAGCGGCAGCCGCCCCATGACCACCGGCACGCCCGCTTTGATGATTCCGGCCTTTTCCGCCGCGATTTTTTCCACCGTATCGCCCAGCAATTCGCAGTGGTCCAGCCCGATGCTCGTGATCACACTCACCTCCGGACGGATGATATTGGTCGCATCCAGCCGACCGCCCAGCCCGACCTCGATGACCGCCACCTCGCAGCCCCGGCGGGCAAACTGTAAAAACGCCATCGCGGTCATTAACTCGAAGAAACTCGGCGCCTCACCCGGTGCGCCGCGTTCCAGCGTGGCGACCAGCGGTGCCAATTCGCCGTAATAGGCCACAATCTCCGCCTCCGATAGCGCCACCCCATCCACCTGCACGCGTTCGCCCAGGCGCACCAGATGCGGCGAGGTGTAGAGCCCGGTGCGCCGCCCCGCCGTGCGCAGAATGCTGGCCAGCATGGCGGAGACCGAACCTTTTCCATTCGTCCCCGCGACGTGAATCAGGGGCACCGCCTGCTCCGGCTGCCCCAGCAAGCGGGTAAACGCCTGCATGCGATCAATACCGAAGGACACGCCCCGCGCTTTGAGCGCGTAAAGCCGCTCGCAAACAGCGGCGTATTCGGCCGGGGAGACTGGGGTCGCGTTACTCAAAAACAAAAAAAGCCCCGCGCCAACCCGTGCTCAAGCCGCCGCCGGGGCTTTGCGCGTATGCAGCGCGCACAGCACGCCGTGCAGCGTATCCCGCATTTCCAGTCGCGGCACGATCAGATCGATCAGCCCCTTCTTTTGCAGAAATTCAGCGGTTTGAAAACCGGGCGGAAGCGTCTGCTTGACCGTATCCTTGATCACCCGAGCGCCGGCAAAGCCGATGAGCGCACCGGGCTCGGCGATGTTCAAATCGCCCAAAACCGCGAAACTGGCGGTCACGCCACCCATCGTAGGATGCGTCAACACCGAGATATAGGGCAGCTTCGCCTCGGCCAGACGCCCCAGCGCCGCGCTCGTTTTGGCCATTTGCATCAGCGAGAAAATACCTTCCTGCATGCGAGCACCGCCCGAAGCCGAAAAGATGATACAGGGAATTTTCTCCACCAGCGCGCGCTCAATCGCCCGGGTGATCTTCTCTCCGGCCGCCGAACCCATGGCACCGCCGCAAAAACGGAAATCCATGACCGCGACCGACACCGTTATGCCTTGAATCGCCCCTACCCCGCAAATCACCGCCTCGGGCAGACCGCTGTCTTTTTCGTATTTCTTAATGCGCTCGGGATAAGGCGTGGAATCGACAAACTTCAGTGGATCCGCCGATACCACCGACGCATCATACTCGATGAAGGTATCTCCATCAAAAAGCGCCTCGATCCGGTCCCTCGCTCCGATTGGAAAGTGATAACCACTCCTGGCCACGACCATCTGATTGGCCGCGAGCTCCTGGTTAAAAACGACTTCACCCGAAATCGGGCACTTCGTGTAAAGACCCTTGGGGATATCCTTTCGTTTGACTACTACAGTGGAGTACTTGGGCGTGCTGAAGAGCGACATGGTAGCGAAAAGGATAAAGTTGAGGGAGAAAAAATGCGTTTAACCGTGGCCGAAAGTGCAGACGTCCAGTTTCAGCGCGCCCGCCCTTCGCAGCACAGCCGCGCAGGCATTGAGGGTTGAACCCGTGGTGAAGACATCGTCGATGAGCACATACCGAAGCTCGGGGTTAATGGCGGCACCGGGAGCGAGGGCAAACGCGTTTTTAAGGTTAGCCTGACGCTGCAAGCGATCGAGGCTGGTTTGCGTTTGGGTATCCAGCACCCGCGCCAAGACCGTCACACAGCGCGTCTCGCCGCCAAGCTCGCGCACCAAGGCCGCCGCATACTCGCTCGCCTGGTTGTAGCCGCGTTCACGGGCCTTGCGGCTATGCAAGGGCACCGGCACCAGCACCGCCCCGCGCAAAAACTCCGCCACGTGCGCATTGGTCGCGACGATCTTCGCCATATCGCCCAGCACATGCAGGCCATGCCGGTATTTTAAAGTATGCACCAGCGAACGCGCCGGGCCGCGAAACAACACCGCCGTCCGCCCTTCGCCAAACTCCGGCCGCAAACCCTCGCAGTGCACGCAAAGCCGCTCCCCCGAGGCCTCGCCAAAAAACGGATGCCCGCAACTCGGGCAACACGGCGGCTCCACCCGCACCAACAAGGGCACACAGGCCGTGCAGATCATCCGCAGCGGACTCGCCTCGACCAGGTCGCCGCAATGCACGCACGACGGCGGAAACACCAAATCCGCCGCCACCCGCGTCCACGTTCTCCACCCGCTGCCCGCCGTCGCGTGCACCGTAGCCGCCGGGTCTGCTGCGCCTTCGATCTTCTCTGTGCCTTCTAACGGTTCCATGGCGCCGGATAGTGCACTCTTTCCAAAAACAGCCCCTGCGGCGGCGCGGTCTCCACCTCGGCCGTGCGTTCCCGCCTGGCCAGCAAGGCCGCGATGCGCTCCGGCCCCAGCTTGCCCATCCCCGCATAAACCAGCGCGCCAACCAGACTGCGCACCATTTTGTAGAGAAACCCTTCCGCCTCCGCTTCGATCCGCAGCCGCGCGCCGTCCTCGATCAAATCCAGCCGCGCCAGAGTGCGCACGGTGTTTTCCCGCTCCTCGCCGCCGAAGGCCGAAAACGCCCGGAAATCATGCCGCCCGCGCAGAACTTCCGCCGCCGCGCGCATCGCCGCCACGTCGAGCGGCCTCGGCACCGACCACGCATAAGCCTGCGTAAACGGATCCGCCCACCCGCCATGCACGAGATGGTAATGGTAGGTTTTGCCCACGGCGGAAAACCGCGCGTGAAACTCCGGCCCCACCAGTTCGGCCGCCCGCACTTGAATCGCGCCCGGCAGGCCTCCGCGCAGGGCCGCCAGCAACCGCTCGGGTCCATGCCGCCAGCCGCCCTCGAAGTGAAAAACCTGCCCGCGCGCATGCACCCCCGCATCGGTGCGTCCGCTCCCGTGGATGCGCAAATCCGGCGCCTGCAAAAGCTCGCCCAAGCGCCGCTCCAGATGGTCCTGCACCGCGTTCTTGTCCGGCTGGCTCTGCCATCCCGAAAATGCCGTGCCATCGTAAGCCACCAGGCACTTCCACCGCGAAATTTCCACCGCGTCCGCCATGGGAAAACTCAACCAGCCTCCCGGTCGTCGGCGACGGGCAGCCCCGGCGGGAAGCGTTGATCCAGATAATCCTGCAGAATCACCGCCGCTGCCCGCGAATCGACGATGCCCTTGGCCCGGATTTCGCGAAGTTGTTTTTGGTTCATGCCCTGCTCCGCGATGTGCGAGGTCAGCCGCTCGTCCACCAGATTCACCTTCAAGCCGAACTCCTCGCGCAGCTCCACCGCCAAAGCCTCCATTTCCTTCGCCTTGAAGCCCGCCGAACCATCCATGTTCAAGGGATAACCCAGCACGATCTCCTCGATGCGCCGCTGCCGGATCACCTCCGCCAAAGCCCGCCGCCGCCCAGCCAACTCCGCCACAACTAACGCAGGCAGGGGCGTGGCGATACCCAGCTCATCCCCCGCCGCCAGCCCGATGCGCCGCGTGCCGTAATCAATGCCAAGAAAACGCATCGGAGATAAATGGAAGCGGGCAGCCGGGATCAGGCAGAGTTCGCGTGCGGACCCGCCGCCTCAGAGCCGTTTCGCCGCGTCTTTGCGCAGGGCCACTTTGGCGAGCAGGGCCTTGATATCCTGCGCCCGCGCCTTGGGCATGACCAGCGTGGCGTCGGCCGTGTGCACCACGACCAGATCATCGACCCCGAGCAGCGTCACCAAATGGCCGCCCTCGCCAAAAACCACATTCCCCCCCCCTTGCTCCACGATCACCTCGCCCCGGCTCACGTTTCCGGCCGCGTCAGCCTTAAAATGCTTCGCCACCGCCGGCCAAGCGCCGACATCGTCCCAATCGAACGACGCCGGCACCATCACCACGTTGGTCGATTTCTCCAGCAACGCGTAGTCCACCGAGATGCGCACCAGGGTCGGGTAAACCCGCTTCAACACCGCCGCCAGCGATGTCTTTTTCCGCAGCGCCACGCGGATCTTCTTCAAGCCCGCGTCGAGCTCCGGCGCATAGGCCGCAAAGGCCGCCTCCACCACCGGCACGCTCCAGACAAACATGCCCGCGTTCCAGACGTAGTCGCCCGATTTGAGATACTCCTCGGCCAGCTCCAGCTTCGGTTTCTCCACGAAACGCTTCACCGCAAACACCGTGCGCGCGGTCTTGCCCGCACCCACCCGGCCCCACTCCTCGCCGCGCTGGATGTAGCCAAATCCCGTCGCCGGCTCGGTCGGCGGAATGCCGATCGTCACCATCACCTCCGCCGCCCCCGCCGCCGCAAACGCCGCGCGCAGGTCGCGTTGATACGCCTGGATGTCGTGGATGACATGGTCCGCCGGCAACACCGCGAATACCCCCTGGGCATCCCGCGCCCCGACCAAGGCCGCCGCCAAGCCAACCGCCGCCGCCGTGTCGCGCCCCACCGGCTCCGCCACGATATTTGCCGCCGGGATCAGTCCCCGGCAGACCTTCGCCACCTCGCGCGCCTGCACCGCGCTGGTGATCACGAAGGTGTTTTTCGCCGGCACGATACCCTTTACCCGCTCCAGCGTCTGCGCCAGCAGCGGAGTCTCCCCGACCACCGGCAGAAGGTGCTTGGGCCGCGCCGTACGGCTCTGCGGCCAGAAACGCTCTCCTTTCCCCCCGGCAATGATCACGACATATGGTGCGGACGAATCAGACGTGGTTGCTTTGGCCATAATTCAGGCGAAATACGCCGCCCCCGGCCGCGCGATGCAACGCCGGAGTTGCCCGCCGGAATTTTCCCCGCTCAGCTTCCAGCATGTCTTCCCCTGCCTCCGACTGCCCGCTCGAAATCACCGTCGAACAAACCCGCGACCTGCTCGCCCGGCCCGATTCCCAAGTGGTACTCATCGACGTGCGCGAACCCTCCGAATACGAGACCGCCCGCATCGTCGGATCCAAACTCATTCCCATGGGCAAGATCCCCGAAAACCTGCCGCTCCTGCCCAGCGACAAACACTTGCTCATCCACTGCCACCACGGCGGCCGCAGCTTGCGCGTCACTCAATTCCTGCGCGCCCAAGGCCTCACCCGGGTTACGAATGTCGCCGGCGGCATCCACGCCTGGAGTCAGCGCATCGACCCCGGCATACCGACTTACTAGAGACCAAATTAGCTTCCAAGCGCGTCCGCCCGCGCCTGAAGGTGTTTGCCCACGCTCCCGCATACCAGCTCACACAACGCAAAAATCGACGGATCCGCGATCGCGTAGAATACCTGCAAACCCTCCTTGCGGCGGCTCACCAGCCCCGCCTCCGCCAGCGTCTGCAAATGCCGCGACACATTTGCGTGCGTCCCCCCCGTCGCCTCGGCCAAGGCCCCGACCGCTAACTCCCCCTCAAACAGCGCCTGCAACAAACGCAGCCGCATCGGTTCCGCCAGCACCGCAAAACGCCGCGCCACCAACTGCAGCGCCTCGTCATTCATCGGTCGTTTCGTCTTCGACATAAACTCACCAAAACAAACACTTGACCAAAGCACAAGTATTCAATTATATGCTCATACAATAAAACATGAACTCCGATTCATTTATCCGTATTCTCGCAGGCGGCATGATCCTGCTCAGCCTTTCTCTCGCCCATTGGGTGGACTCTCGCTGGCTTTTGTTCACCGCCTTCATCGCGCTGAATCTCATTCAATCCGCTTTCACCGGCTTCTGTCCGCCCGAGTGGCTGGCCCACAAACTAGGCTGGGTAAAACGATCCTCCGCTCCGGCCCCCCGCCCATGAAAACGTGTACCGCTTTGCTGCGTCTGTCCGGTGCCAGCCTCTTGCTCGCGCTCACCGCCTGCAAACCTCACCTCCAGCCCCCGGCCACCGCCGCGCTTCCCGCCGTCACGGTAAGCACCGCCCCGGTCATCGCCTCGACCGAACCCCGCTTCCAAATCGTCACCGGCACGGTCCGCCCGCTGCACCAGGTCGTGATCGCCGCCCGCATCCTCGGCACCGTCACCCGCGCCGATCTCGCCTTGGGCCAACGGGTATCCGCCGGTCAACTTCTGGTCACCCTCGACGCCGCCGAACTCTCCGCCCGCGTCGCCCAGGCCGAGGCCGCCCTCGCCCAGCTCGCCGCCGACTACGACCGCGAACGCGCTCTCCTCGCCAAGGGCGCCACTCCCGCCGCCACCGTAAGCACGCTCGCCGACCGCCGCCACGCCGCCGA
>JAIXRU010000085.1 GCA_027485045.1 Opitutaceae bacterium
CAAGAAGGGCATCGCGACCGGCACCGCCAACTCGATCCTCGTTAAGGTTAACCAAATCGGCCCCCTCACCGAGACCCTCGACGCCGTCGAGCTCGCCCATAAGAGCAACTACACCGCCGTCCTCTCCCACCGCTCCGGCGAGACCGAGGACGTCACCATCGCCGACATCGCCGTCGCCACCAACTGCGGCCAGATCAAGACCGGTTCCGCCTCCCGCACCGACCGCGTGGCCAAGTACAACCAGCTCCTCCGCATCGAGGAAGAACTCGGCAGCACCGGCATCTACGCCGGCCGCCTCTAAGCCACCCGCTCCGCGCTCCCTCAAAAGCCCCGACCGCACCCGCGGCCGGGGCTTTTTTTGTTTTCGCCCCGCCCGCCCGCTTACGCCTACCTGCCCGACGTGCCCGCCCTGCCCACCGACGCCCCCGCCTTCCAAGCCTCCCTCCTAGCCTGGTATCGCACCCAACGCCGCCGCCTGCCCTGGCGCGAAGAACCCTCGCCCTACCGCACCGTAGTGAGCGAATTCATGCTCCAGCAGACACAGGTGAAAACCATGCTGCCCTACTTCGCCCGCTGGATGGCTGCCCTGCCGGATTTCGCCACCCTCGCCGCCACCTCCGAAGCCGAGGTGGTGAAACTCTGGGAAGGCCTCGGCTACTACACCCGCGCCCGCAACCTGCATAAACTCTCCCGCTCCCTCGTAGCCCGGCCCGAACTACCCCGCACCCCCGCCGAGTGGCTGGAACTCCCCGGCATCGGTCCCTATACAGCCGCCGCCATCACGAGCATTTCCTTCGGCGCCCCCGCCGCCGTCGTCGATGGCAACGTCGTCCGTATCCTCGCACGCCTTACCGCTGATTCCACCGCGTGGCGGGATACCACCAGCGCCGGCAAGGCCCTAACACCGCTGGCCGACGCCGTGCTTAATCACACCGAACCCGGCGACCACAACCAGGCCATGATGGAGCTCGGGGCCACGATCTGCACCCGCCACAACCCGCTCTGCACCGTCTGCCCGGTGCGCCCCTTCTGCGCCGCCGCCCGCGCCGGCGATCCCGAGGCCTACCCCCGCCTCGCGGCCAAGCTCATCGAAAACCGCACCGTGCTGCGGGCCTGGTGCCGTCGCCCGGATGACCAAGCTCTCTTGTTACACCGCACCTCCAGCACAGCCCGCCGCCTCGCCAGCCAACACGAGTTGCCCTCCGCCGAACACCTCGGCCTCAAGTCCGACGCCCTCGCTGCCGCCGGCCCGCTGCTCGCCACCCGCAAACGCGGCATCACCCGCTACCGTTTCACCGAGCCCATTCACGACCTGCCTGCCGCCACCCTGCCCAATCCCATGCCCGCCGAACTCATCTGGGTGCCGATCGCCTTATTAGAAACCGTACTCATCTCCGGACCCCACCGTCGCTGGATCCGCGAACTCCTAGCATCCCGCCGAATGTAAGAGCAGGCACCCCCGCACCGACAGACAAGTTTTGCCATGCATGACCACGGCTGCAGTCTCGGTTCTCAATCACCTTGCGCCAATATTTTGTCCGCTTCGTTTTGATTCTGTTCGCCGTCGTCTTCCTTGCGATCGGTTGCTGGATAATTCTCGGGTCAACCGCATCTCTGAAGAAGATATTGCCTCAACCAGGCAAAGCGTCCGCGCCCGCAGCTGCGAAAGCGAATATCCCCGCAACGGATGCCCGAACCGCGCCTCCCGCCGCGCTTCTGAGGCTGCGTGACGACCCGCAATCCACTCATCCCGTCGAACGAGCGATCGCCGCCGGCGAGGTTTTGGAAACACGTTTCTCCGCCGGAAATGATGCGCAGGAGTGGTTCCGGCTCCGTCTCGTGCGTTCGCCAGTCTTACCTGACCATGTGCTGCGCGCCGTCGAGCAGTGGCGTATCGATCCTAGCGGCACGCCTCATAGTATCCGTCGCGACCTCTACACCGCAGATCAACTGATCGTTCACACGCAATCCGACTTGAGTGAGGATGCTGCGCGCAACGTCTTTGCCCCTCTCCGCCCGATGGCAATCAGCCGGCTCAAAGCCGGTGTTTTCTCCGTTCGCCTGCCCACCGCCACTCTCGACAGCACGGACGAAGCCACGCGCACTCTCGCCGCCCAACACGATATCATAGCCACTGCGGAGGCCGACGGCGTTGGCTTCGGCGGCGGCACTCCCAACGACACCTATTTCTCCAATCAGTGGGGTTGGCATAATACCGGCCAAGTCAGCGGCTCCGTCACCGGCTCCGTCGACGCTGACGTGGACGCGCCGGAATTCTGGGACATCGCCGGCGACGCGACAGGCGTCACCATTGCCGTGCTTGATTCCGGGCTCAACTACACGCACCCTGACCTGCTCGGCGTCGCATGGACTAATCCCGGCGAGACCGCAGCCGACGGCATAGACAACGACGCCAACGGCAAGATCGACGACATGAGTGGCTGGGATTGGGTCAACAACGACAATAATCCGGCCGACGACCACGGCCACGGCACCAATGTCACCAGCATCATGGTTGCGCTCCGCAACAACGGCATCGGCACGGCCGGCCTGGTTAGCGGAGCCAGGATTCTCGTCTGTAAAATTCTCAATTCATCCAATTCCGGACTCACCTCGCATCTCATCGCCGCGACTGCCTACACACGAGAGCGCGGCGTGCGCCTGATGAATCTCTCGCTGCAAAATTATCCCTTCAACAGCTCTCTCAACGACGAGTTTACCGCCTGCCAAAACGCCGGCATCCTCCTTAGCATCTGCGCGGGCAACCAAGGCGCGAACAACGACACCACGCCCAACTACCCGAGCAGCTACACGCAGGCCAACATCATCTCCGTGGGCAATCACGACCGCACGGACCAGCGCTGGAGCGGCTCCAACTTCGGCGCACTCAGCGTCGATCTTTTCGCACCTGGCCGGGAAATCTACGGCGCAGGCCTCACCACCGGTTTCTCCGTCTATACTGGAACCTCGCAAGCCACACCGGCCGTAACAGCGGTCTGCGCACAACTGCTCGCGCTAAATCCCTCCTGGTCGCATGCCGACATCAAAGCCGCGATTCTAAGCTCGGTCGTCGCTCGCACGGCTTATTCCGGCATTTGCAGCGCCGCCGGCAGACTGAACGCCCTAGACGCCCTTGCCTATTCGCTGCGGCGCCAAGCCGCACGCGACACCGACGGCGACAACTACAGCGATCTCGTCGAGTATCTCGCCGGCACCCGCATTGATTCTGCCACCAGCAAACCAAATCTGACCACCGAACTTACAGGCGGCGATTTGCGCCTCCGTGCGCCGCGAGTTCCGCGAGCCGACTCCTATTTCGAAATCGAGAAATCCACCGATCTCGTAAACTGGACCACCACAGGCGTGACAGACGAAAGTTCGCCTTCAGAGCTCGTCGGCCGCGTGACCATGCCGCCTGAAACCGGCCGTATTTTCTTGCGCCTGAAAGCCGTCGTCACGCCCTGATTTCAGGCCGCCTGCTCTCGCGACCGCCGTTGCGAAACCGTTCGCTGAAGCCGGGCGATACGTAGTAGCCTATCCAGGCATTTGGTCCGCTAGGTGATAACTACCACTAGCAAAGCTGGGCTGGCCCAGGGTTCGTGGGGCCGAGATTCCTTTGGTTCGTTCAATGCCATATCAGAAACACATGCCCTACTGCTGCCCCGCCTTAGCCCATCTGGCTTGATGGGGATTTCGCACCTCAAACACCGCCGGCAACTGCTTGGGACGGATAAAAAACACCAGCGCCGCCGCTCGATTGTCGCTAAAACGCCAGGGCGGTGGGGTGCGTCCAAGAAAGTGCAGCGTCAGATTCTCCGCGTTTTGATTATATCGCTGCCAGTTCTGTGTCGGAGCCAGGCGCGGCACCGTGGAAAACAAATGCCCCCGCTCCGTGCGAACATACGACTCCGCCATGTCGCCGAAACGCCCGCCAAGCGGGCGTAGTCCGGGATCAGGATTATCAGTGCGAAGCTCCAGAGCACCCTCGGCGGGCACGAGGCGGAAATCATAACTCAACATCACGCCTTCTGGCATGGGCCAGTTTTTCGGCAAAGGCAGCTCAGCCACTGCCGGACGCATGGCCACACCCGGCAACCGGTCGAGGTGAATGCGCCAACCGTCCGGCGTATCCTCCACCCGCACTCCAGGCGTGACCAACCAGCGGCCTTGCTCGATCAAGGCAGGCTCTTCCGAAGCACGCTTTCGATTCAAAAGCAGAGTGCGGTTCTCAGCCGCATCCTGAGCGGAAAACGCGGTGAAATTTTTTGCGTCCCGGTCGACCAGTCCCTTAGGCCAGGGGTAAAATCTCGAAGCCCAATAAGTAGTCTGCGCGACCGCCTTTCCAGCGAACTGCACCTCCGCCTTTAGATTCACCGGGCTTGGCGAAAACACCTGAGCCGGTACCGATAATCGCACCGGGATCTCCCTGCGCTCACCGACCGCCAAAGTCGTGGTAAACACGCCCGAATCCGCATCCAGCGGTGCTAGGCCCTTTGGCCAGGCGAAACGCAGGCGAGCCTCGTCAGCACCAAAGTTGTAAGCCACCAGCTTCGCTCGCGCCGACCAAGCGTCGTTACCCAACGGGGTCTTGAGCCAATAGCCCTGATAGGTTTTGACCGCCAGCGCGTCCTCTTCCGGCAACATATCCAGCACCACAGCAGAGGCCTCCGGAGTGCGCGCATACCAATCCCCCCCAACTGGCTCGGGTAAGTCCGCGCGTGCAGCCCCCGCCGTCTTGCGCAAAGGCCAACGAGGACCAGCCGCTAAATCCGCCTCAGGCGATCCATGCGCAAGCAGCCAGGCGAGTGCGGGCGAGGCCTCGCCATGCCAGCCTGCCTCGCCAATCCTCTGCATCCAGGGTTCCGGCTGAGCCACGCCGAAATCCTGGGGACGGAACACCATGCCGCCCGCAGGATAGTTTTTATCCGTCATGCTATGCGCGTCCTCCCGTGCCGCGACGGCAAATCCATAGTGCGCCGCGCGTTGGTCCGCCGCAGGCATGACCAAGCCAAACTCTTTCATTCCGTGTTCGAAGTAAGACATGGCCACAAACGCCATCGGCGCGGCAACTCTCAGCCGGTGATTGAGCGCGGTGACGTCGCGGAAATGCGCCCACTGCCGCACCCGCCCGGCTGAGGTTTGCGCCTCATAACCATCCAGCAGACTGTAGCCCCACTCGGTAAGAAAGACCGGCAGGCGACGCGCCGGATAATCCCGGTTTTCCGAACGCCTGGAAAAATGCTCCACCGCGTCCTTAAAACTGGAATACACGCCTTCGTAATCCATCGAGAACCCATAATGGTGATAATTAAAACCCTCGGTGTAACTCAGATAGCCGTTGGCCAGAAGTTGCTCGAAATGCGGCCCAGGCGGGAGGCCCGGAGCAGCCATGAGAATGCGGGCCGGTTTGGTATAGTTTTGGCGGCTGCCCAAGGGCGCTCCACCCGCCACGCCCGCCTCGGCCCGCCCGGCGGCCAGGCCGAGAGACAAGGCCTTGTGATAGGCGGCGTAAGCATCCGCGTTATCCGCGAAAAATCCGATGTCGGGCTCGTTGTCGATTTCCCAGGCATCCACCAAGTCACCGTAACTCGCCGCCAGCCGTCGCGTATGAGCATAGGCCTCGCGCAGGTCCAACGGAGAGCGTGAGCCCGCTCCTTGTTGTCGCGGACGAAACCCCGACTTCCAAGTCTCGTCCCCCCAGCGCAAAATCACGCAAGTTTGCACCCCGCGCGCGCGCAAGTCACGCAGCGCCTGGCGGTCGATCTCCACCGCTCGTGACGAGTCACCCTCCCCACCGCTCTCAGCCAGACCGCGTATGCGAACCCAAGTCACTTCGCGCCCCGTCACACCCCGGACCGCGAAAAGATCCCGATTCGTCACCAGACCCATGCCACTGTCGAAACCGCTCCGTGCCAACAGAAGCACGGCACTTGCAAACCAGACCCAGAAAAATCGCAGAACACGCATGCTGTGAGTTTATTGATAAGTTATTTCGGAAAACACATTAAAAAACCCGCTTCGCCCTTAAGCGTAAGCGGGTTTAAAAAAGTGGTGGCAAGACCCGGAATCGAACCGGGGACACGTTGATTTTCAGTCAACTGCTCTACCGACTGAGCTATCTTGCCGAAGTCGCAGCAAGCTGCGGGCCGGTGAGCAAAGAGCGGCTTGAGTGTGCGTCAACGGGAATTTTCACCGCATGAACCCTGGAGGTGCAAAACACCACTACCCCAAAGCGCTCTGGTCATGTGCTGCCCAATTCCCAGCCCGGCTGAATCTCCAAGCTGATTCCGCTGCCCCCGGCCGATACCGGCCGGGCCTGAACCTCCGGATCAGCCCAGGCGGCAAAGGCGATCATGCCTGCATTGTCCCCGGAGTGCTTGGGCTCGGCCGCAAGCAGCCTCACCTTACCCGCCGCCGCCACTCCAGTTAGAGCGGCGCGCAAAGCGCGGTTGTTGCCGACCCCGCCTGAAAGCCCGACACTGCGAAAGGGCGCAGTCTGCAACGCGAATCTCACCTTGCGCGTCAACGCATCGATCACGGCCTGTTGATAACTGGCACAGAGATCCGGTTTCGCCGCTTCAACTTCAAGGGGCGTCATTTTTTCGAGCTGGTAACGAAGTGCTGTTTTTAAACCCGAAAAACTGAAGCCCAACTCTCCGCGAGGTCCTAATCCCCGGGGAAAATCATAAGCGTCCGCCCGGCCTGCGGTCGCCAGGCGCTCCACAATCGGCCCTCCCGGATAGCCCAGACCGAGCAGTTTCGCGCCTTTATCCAGCGCCTCACCCGCCGCGTCATCCCGAGTGGAGGAAAGCACCCGTATCTTTCGCTGCTCATCCAGCACTGCCAGAAGCGTGTTTCCCCCTGAAACCACCAAGGCTAGATGGGGCAAAAGCCCGCTGAGTGCCGCATCGAACGCCGCAGGTTCAGCCGCGTGCAAAGAAATAAACGGCGACCACACGTGCCCTCGCAGGTGGTTCACACCTTTGAGCGGCACCGCCAGCCCGAGCGCAAGCGCCTTGGCCGATGCCAGCCCGACTGCCAGACACCCCGCCAAGCCAGGTCCCTGCGTCACCGCCACCTCTGTCACGCTGGAGAACTTCTGCGACGACTCACCCGCCCGGGCCAGCAAAGGCTCGATCGTTCGTAAATGCTCCCGGGTCGCCAGATCCGGCACCACTCCGCCGTGCCGTTCATGAATCGCAATCTGACTGTGCACCCACTCGGCCGTGATCCCTCGTGCCGGATCAAACAAAGCCACCGCACTCTCATCACACGAAGACTCGATGGCGAGAATCATGGCGACACCTCCGCCTCAACCAGCCCGCCATGCTTGGTTTCCGTCCGCGCTGGAGAGGCCACCGCGCGGGGCGATCCAGCAAGCTCTGCCTTCAACTCCTTCAACGCCGCCAACAATTGACTGTCTTCGATCAGGGGCACTCCAAATTTCTCTTCAAAAACTTTCGGATCCGAAACATCCGGCCGCAAGCGACGCAAGCGCACCGCCTTCTCCTCCTTCGAACTCAGCACATTTTCTATCTCCGGAATAATACCGCGCTCATGAATCACCGCGCCCGAGGGCGTGTAATACAGTGCCGTGGTCAGACGTAGTCCCGCGCCGTCCTTTAGTGAAAAAACCGTCTGGACCGAGCCTTTGCCAAAGGTCTTTTCCCCAACCAAGACCGCGCGTTGCGTATCTTTCAAAGCACCGGAAACGATCTCCGCCGCGCTAGCGCTACCGCTGTTCACCAACACGGCAAGAGGCAGCTTTAGTGGCTCGCCGGGATTGTCCGCCCGCAACTCCACGCGCATGCCCGGCGCCCGGCCCTCGGTGTAAACGACCAACTCCCCGTCACGAAAAAACGGAGACACCACCTCCACCGCCGCCGTCAGCAAACCGCCCGGGTTGTCTCGCAGATCCAGCACCAGCGCGCGCAGTTCCCCGTCACGACCCAGCTTCTGCAATGCCGCCCGAAAATCACGCCCTGTGTGCTCGCCAAACATCGCTATCGAGACATAGCCCACCCCAGGTTCCAACCAACGGGCTTCTGACACGCTATGCACCTGAATGATCTCACGCTTGAGTTTAAATTCCTGAAGTTGTGCGGGGTCGCCGCGCTCGATGGTCAGAACGACCAGCGAACCAGGCTTGCC
>JAIXRU010000324.1 GCA_027485045.1 Opitutaceae bacterium
CCGAGCTGTGAGATCGGGAGGATGTGGTTCTTGGCCTTATCCTCGGACATGGCCTCGCACAGCTTCTCGTAAACGCCGTTGCGGTGGCGGCGCTCCTTCATGTCGATGAAGTCTATAATGATAAGGCCGCCGAGGTTGCGCAGGCGGATCTGGCGGGCGGCCTCGACGGCGGCCTCCAGATTCACGGCGTAGATGACGTTTTTCTCTTCGCCGCCGCGGTTCTTGTGGGAGCCGGTGTTAACGTCGATGGCGATGAGGGCCTCGGTCTCGTCGATGATGATTTCGCCGCCGGAGGGCAGGGCGACCTTGCGCTGGTAGGTCTGCTCTATCTGGCGCTCGATGTTGAAGCGTTCAAAGATCGGTATGCTGTTCTGGTAGAGGGCGATCTTGCCTTTGGAGCGCTGGCTGATCTGGGCGACGGAGGCCTGGCAGCGAACGTGGTCCTCGGGGTTGTCGATGAGCACGCGGTCCACCTCCTCGGTGAGGAAGTCGCGCACGGTGCGTTCGACGATGTCGGGCTCCTGGTAGAGGGCGAGGGGGGCGCGCTGGGTGTTGAGCTTGGCCTGGATGTCGGCCCAGGTCTTGAGCAGGAGGTGGAGATCGCGAACGAAGTAGCGGGATTTTTTGCCCTCACCGGCGGTGCGCACGATCACGCCCATGCCCTCGGGGATGGTGAGTTCGTTGACCAGTTGGCGCAGGCGGGCGCGCTCCTTGGGGTCTTCGATTTTGCGGGAGATGCCGCAGGAATCGGAGAACGGGGTGAGCACAAGGTAACGGCCGGGCAGGGAGAGGTTCGTCGTCGTGCGCGGTCCCTTGGTGCCGATGGGGCCCTTGGTTACCTGGATGACGATCTCGGAGCCGGGAGGGTAGAGCTGGGGAATGTCCTTTACGGTCGGTTCCTGGCCGGAGGGGAGGGCGCCCTTTTTCTTGTTAACGCGCACGACCTCGACGGAGGAGTCGGCGGCGGCGGGCAGCATGTCCCAGTAGTGGAGGAAGGCGTTTTTGGAGTAGCCGATGTCCACGAAGGCGGCCTTGAGGCCGGGGTCGAGGTTCTTGACCTTGCCCTTAAAGATGCCGCCGACCATGCGATCGGCGTCGTGGCGCTCGATTTCGAACTTTTCGAGCACGCCGTCGATGAGGAGGGCGACGCGTTTTTCGAGCGGTTCGCTGTTGATGATGAGTTCGCGGAAGGAGGTTTTTTCCTTCTTAAAAACCGCGAGGATTTTTTGCAGGAGCGGGCGTTGTTTGGAGCGTTCCTGGGCGCCGGCTTTGAGTTCGGCGCGGTCCACGGGTTCGTGGTCGTGCTCCTCGGGCGGGTGGGTGAGTTGTTCGTCGAGGCTGGGTTCGGCGTGGTCGGGGGAATCTGCGCGGGGGGAGTTGGCTTCCTGCTCGGGGTCGTAGTCAGGTTCGCGGTCGGGCGAGTTGGGCGGGGTGCGGTCGTTCATGGTGGGTGTTGTCCTGTTTTTGTGGTTGGACGGGGCACCCTGGTGCGCGGATGGTGGCGCAGGAAATTCCGGTCGGGAGGTCGGAGGCGTGGGAAAGGTTCATTTTCACGTGAAGTCCTTTCGGAAACGATAGACGCTCTGGACGAGTCCTTGCAGCAGACAACAACTGAGCACGAAGGAGCCACCGTAGCTAATAAAGGGAAGCGGTATGCCCGTGATGGGCACGAGACCTATCGTCATCGCGATGTTAACGAACACATGCACGGCGAACAAAACCGTGACCCCGACGGCAAGCAAAGTGCCGAAGCGGTCTCGGGCGAGTCCGGCGATGCGGATGCCGTTGATCAAAACGATGCCAAAAAGGCCTAGTACGGTGAGACTTCCCAAAAATCCCTTCTCCTCGGCAATGACGGAGAAGATAAAATCATTATGCGCGACGGCGCGGGGCAGGTAGCCCAACTGGGCCTGCGTGCCCTCGGTCCAGCCCTTGCCGGTGAGGCCGCCGCTGCCGACCGAGATGAGCGATTGGCGCTGGTTCCAGCCTATGCCCATGGGGTCGATCTTGTCCGGCGCGATGAAGCTGACGATGCGGTTGCGCTGGTAATCCTTGAGCGGAATCCATGAGTTCGCTTCGTAGCGGCCGCGGTCGCGCTGGTAGGATAATTTGTTATCCTCGATGAACTTCATGTAGCCCCGCATATCCCAGGCGACCAAACTGACCACGACTAGAAACGCGCCCAGCGCGCCCGCGAAAAAGCGGGACGAGAGGCGGGAAACATAGAGCATGGAAAACACCATGGGGGGTAGGACGATGGCCGACTTGAGGTCTGGCTGAAGGAGAATCAGCAACATCGGACCGCCCGCCGCAAGGGCCAACTTCCCCAAGGTATCGAGAGATTGGCTGAGCGAGCCCAAGCGCGCCCGCATGAGCATGGAGGCGGTGGCGAAAAGCACCGCCGCCTTGGCCGGTTCGCTGGGCTGGAGGGCGAAGATCCCGAAGTCCAGCCACCGCTGGGCACCGTAGCGCTCCTCGCCGATTCCGGGCAGCAGGACGAGTATAAGCAGCAATAAACAAGCGAGATAGAACCAATGCCAGATGCTCAACCAGATGCGGTAATCGACCAGCGAGACGGCGAGGTAGACGCAGCCCCCGGCGCCTAGCCAGACGAGTTGGTTGATCCAGTTGGCCAGCGGGGTGGAAAACTGGGCCGAGTAGATAAAGGCGACGCCGATCCCGCTCAGGGCGAGCAGGGCCAAAGGCGTGAACAAATCCCAGCGCGCCCGCGTGGCGGTTTTGAAAACGCTTAGGTAGTCGGTGGCTCGGTCAAGCATGCGGTTAAGTTAACAGCGTCGCGGGCGGGGTTCGCCGGTGCAAGCGTGCCGGAGACGGCCTAGGAACTTCGCGGAGGAATTTTGGCCTGCGCCGGGTCGCCGAGGTAGTGGGGCGACATGATTTGCACGCCGGCGGCGTGGAAGCGGTCCTGGATGTTGGCATGCAACTGGCCGAGCAGGGCGATGCGGTTGGCCGGAGAGTCCGGCGTGAAAAGCAATTCGTAGCGCACGAAGAAATCCTCCAGCGCGGCCTGCCGCACCAGTGGCGGCGGATCGGCGCGGATGCCGGGGGTGTCGGCGGCGGCGGCGAGCAGGAGCTCGCGCACCTGCCGCCAGGGGGTGTCGTAGCCGATCGTCACTTCGGTGGCGAAGCGCACCCCGGTATGCGCCCGGGAGTAGTTTTTCAGCCCCGCCGCCACCACCGAGTGGGGAATGGAAAGGTATTCGTCGCGCGGGCTGCGCAGCGTGCAGGCCACGACTCCGATTCGTTCCACCACGCCTTCGCCTTGCGCGGTTTCGATGTAGTCGCCCGGGCGCAGCACGCGCCCGTAGATCAACGAAAGTCCGCTGGTGAACTGTCCTACCAGGTTGGTGGAGCCGAGGGAAAGCATGAGGCCGGCCAGGACGGATACCCCGCGAAAGGCATCCGAGTCACTGCCCGGCAGGTAGGGGAACGCGACCACCAAGGCCACGACCCAGATGCCTATGTCCACTAACCGGCGCGTGGTCGCGGCGGTCACGGGATCGAAAAAACTGCTCTCTATCTCCTCCTCCGAAATGGCGAGAAAGTAGTGGTTGAGAAATTCGTGCGCCATCCGCGCCAGAAAAAAGATAAATGCCACGACCGCGAGGTCGGGCAGGGCGCTCGCCGCCGCCAGACCCAATGCCTGAATCTTCTCAAACAAGAGCCGCTCGACCGCGTGCGCTGCTTCTCGCGTGGCGGGGATGGTCTCCATGCTCAGGGTTGCCCAGATAAACACACCGCACAGCAAAAGCAGAATGCTCAACAGTCGCGTGCCGATGCGTGCGATCTGCATCATGCGGCGCGCGCTTATTCTGCGCAGGCGCCGAGAGGTGATGGCGCGTGCGCTCTGCAACGCGAGGTTGTTCAGCCGATCAAGGATGCCGCGCCGCGTGCGCCAGATCAGGCTTGTCCAAAGCGCGAGCCCAAGGCTCAGCGCAACAAGCTCCAAAATCAGGGTAAAATGTTCGGGCATGTCTCTGTGGATTAGCTTGAGCGGTGTCAGTATCACGCTTGGTCGCGGGTCCGCTCCCTTCAAGATAAAGGAATTTGCAACGGCGAGTTTAGCGCCACCGGCGGGTTCCTCCGCCAAACTTTATTGGCCGTTCGACATTTCCGCCCGCTTCTTCTCCACTCCGCGCATGCCGCCTGCCGCCGCTGACCTCGACCGTCTGCTCCTCCGCCTCACCTGGGCGGACCTCGACCTCGCTTATTTGCGCCGCCTGATCGAGTTTGCCCGCGATGAAGACCTCGCCGGCCTCGGCCTGCGGCAAAAACCCGCCCGCACCGGCGATCGCTCCACCGCCGCCCTCGCCACCCCGCCGCGCTTGGGGCGCGCCCATCTCGTCGCCCGCACGCCGCTCATCGTCTGCGGCCTGCCCCTCCTTCCGCTCATCCTCGCCGCATACGGCACCCGCGCCGCCGTTCAGCCTCTGACCCGCGACGGGCACGCCGCCGCCGCCGGCGATGTGCTGGCCACCCTCGAAGGCGATCCTCGCGTGCTTCTCGCCGCCGAGCGCGTGGCCCTGAATTTTCTGCAACGTCTGTCCGGTGTCGCCACCACCGCCGCCGCCCACGTCGCCGCGCTCGGCCCCGGTCGCACCCGCCTGCTCGACACCCGCAAAACCACCCCCGGCTACCGTATGCTGGAGAAATACGCCGTCGCCTGCGGGGGAGCCTGGAACCACCGGCTCGGCCTCTTTGATCGGGTCATGCTCAAGGACAACCACCTCGCCCTGCTCGGCTCGCCCGACGACCTCGCCGCCGCCGTCGCCCGCGCCCGCAAAGCCGCGCCCGATCTCGCGGTCGAAGTCGAGATCGACCGCATCGACCAGCTCGCTTCCGTGCTCGCCGCCGGGGCCGATGTCATCCTGCTCGACAACTTTCCCCCGGCCAAAATTAAAAAAGCCCTCGCCCTCATCGCCGGTCGCGCCTTCACCGAAGCCAGCGGCGGCATCACGTTAAAAACCCTGCCTCGCTACGCCGGACTCGGCCTGGATTTCGTATCCACCGGCGCCCTCGTGCACAAATCCGCCTGGGCCGACATCGGGCTCGACTGGCAGAGCTGAGCGACTGAGGCCCCCGCTCTCATGCCCGCCCACGCCGATCAGATCATTCTTCAGGCCTTGCTCGAAGTCGGCGACGAGGGCGTCGTCTCCGGTGCCGACCTCGCCCGCCGCCTCGGCGTGAGTCGCGTCTCCGTGTGGCAACACCTGGAGCGTCTGCGCGAAGCCGGGTTCGCCATTGAGAGCCTGCACGCCCGTGGTTACCGCCTCGCCACCCGGCCGGATTTCCTGCACCCCGCCCTTATCGACGCCTACCGCCGGCCCGCCGCCTCCGCTCCGGAAATCCATTTTTCGGATACGATAGGAAGCACCAACGACGAAGCCGTGCGGCTGCTCGCCTCCGGCGCGCCCGCCCCGCTGGTCGTGCTCGCGCGCCGCCAGGAAAAAGGCCGCGGCCGCCTGGGCCGCGTCTGGCACAGCACCATCGACGGCAACCTCTACGCCAGCTTCGCCTTCCGCCCCCAGGTCGAGCCCGCCCGCATGCAGACTTTTACCCTGTGGATGGGCGTCAACGTCTGCGCCCTCGTCGCCACCTTTTGTCGTGTGACCCCCGGCCTCAAATGGCCCAACGACCTCCTCTTCGACGGCCGCAAGGCCGGCGGCATGCTCACCGAGGCCCGCATGGACGCCGACCGCATCCACGACCTCGTTTTCGGCCTCGGTCTGAACCTGCGCGCCCCCGCCGACGGCTGGTCTTCCGAGCTCGCCGCCCGCGCCACCTCGCTATCCGAGCACAGCACGGCACCGCTCGACCCCAATAAATTCGCCGCCGCGCTTATCGGCCGCGTGCTCGATTCCTACGCCGCCTTTATTGACGGCAGCTACGCCGCGCTCTTTCCGGGTCTCTGGCAACGCTTCGATACCCTCAAGGGCCGCGCCGTGACCCTGCACCAGGGAGACCGCGAAATCACCGGTACCGTGCTCGGCATCGACCCCGAAGGCAGCCTCCTGCTCCGTCTCGCCGACGGCCGCATCGAACGTTACCGCGCGGGAGAAGTCACCCTTTCTAAGAAATAGCCCGTCCCATGCTCCTGCTTCTCGATATCGGCAACACCCACACCCACCTCGCCTGGCACCACAACGGCCAGCTCAACGGCCAACGCGACATCCCCACTCCGCAACTCGACGACCCCGCCGTTGGCCTGCCCGCCTACCTTTTGGCTCCTCGCTCTTCGCTCCCTGCTCCGAGCTCCATCGCTTTCTGCTCCGTGGTACCTGCCGCCACGCCCAAGCTACTCGCCTGCGCCGCCGCCGCCGGCCTGCCCGCCTGGCAACTCACCCATGAAGTCCAGCTCGGCGTGCCCATCACTTACCCGCGTCCCGCCGAGATCGGCCAGGATCGCCTCGCCAACGCCGCCGGCGCCCACGCTCTCGCCCCCGGCCGGCCCGCCATTGTGATCGATCTCGGCACCGCCGTGACCTTCGATCTGGTCACCCCGACCGGCGGCTACGAAGGCGGCATCATCACTCCCGGCCCCGCCCTCGTTACTCGCTACCTCCACGAACGCACCGCCCAGCTCCCGCTCGTCACCGATTTAACCACCCCGGTGACCAGCGTGATCGGCAAATCCACCGCCGAAGCCATCCGCATCGGAGCGGTTGTCGGTTACGCCGGCCTCATCCAGGCCCTGCTCGATGCCGTTTTGGCCGAGTTCGCCGAGCGCGGCTTGCCCCCGGCCGAGATTTTCCTTTCCGGCGGCGCGGCCGAGGTCGTTAAAAACCGCCTCCGCCAATCCGCCCGCATCGTGCCCGACCTCGCCCTCAGCGGTCTCGCCGCCGCGTATGCGTTAAACCATACCTGATCGGGTTAACGCTCTCGCGGCCCGCTTGAGCTGAAACTGATTCCAGCGCCGACCGGCTCGCCCGCCCCGGGATGCGCGCTCAGCCTCGCCGTTCATGAACCCCACGCCCGCCCAGTTGCCGGATTGCCTGTATTGCCGTCGCGATCAACGTCTGCACGACCTCATGATCGAGGTCGCGCCCCTGGCCGTCTCGACCCTTTATTTGTTCAAGGAGCAAACCTATCGCGGCCGCTGCGTCGTCGCCTACCGCGCCCATGTGAACGAACTCTTCGAGCTGCCGGAGAGCGAACTCGCGCTTTTCATGCAGGATGTGACGCGCGCGGCGCGGGCCATGAAGACCGCGTTCGGTCCGGCCAAGATCAACTACGGCGCCTACTCCGACAAACTGCCCCACCTCCACATCCACCTCGTTCCCAAATACACCGACGGTCCGTCCTGGGGCACGACCTTCACCATGATGCCCGAGCCCAAGCACCTGCTCGCCGAGGCGGATTACGCCGCACTGATCGATCAATTGCGCGGCGTGCTCGACGACTAAAAAGTCCCGTTCGCACCCTCCCGCTAAGCTTGGTTTCCCGTCGAAGGGGATTCCTAATGCTTGCTTTTGCTAATTAATGCAAATTTAGAAAAAAGCTGGAATATATTGCAAAACTCCATTGGGTTTTCTCCGCAGTTCCCCTGATTTCGCCAATTATTCCGCGTGGCTCCTTCGAAAGCGGTCACGCCGGACAAAACCCCTTCATCTCCGACTCCGCGATCACCACCCGCGTCCAACAAAACTCTTACCGCTCTCATGTTACCCTTACCCCGCTCTGCCCGGCTCGCGTTAATCCTCGGGCTCGTCCTGCCCGCCGCTTTTGCGGAGACCGTCTTCTGGGTCTCGCCCGCAGGCAACGACACCGCCGCCGGCACCGCCGCCGCCCCCGTTGCCACCCTGCCGCGCGCCGCCGCTCTGGTGCGCGCGGCGCGTGCCGCCCAGCCCGCCGAGCCCATCACCGTCTGGCTCGCCCCCGGCACCTACCCGGTGCTCGAAACCTTCAGCTTCGGCCCCGCTGATTCCGGCACCGCCCAGGCCCCCGTCACCTGGCGCGGCGTGGACCGCGCCCGCGTGCGCCTGACCGGGGCCCGCGCCGTCGCCCCCGACAGTCTGCAACCCGTCACCGCCCCCGCTTTGCTGGAGCGCATGGACCCCGCTGCGCGCGGCCGGATCGTCGAGCTCGATCTCG
>JAIXRU010000192.1 GCA_027485045.1 Opitutaceae bacterium
AAGAACCAGGCTCCATGTCCGAGTTCCATGCCGAGGGCGAGAGATTCACCGGCGAAGGTTGACCAAATCGGGCGGGTGGCGACCCAGATCGTCCAGCCCACCCCTGGGCCGAGCGAGGCACCGAGCAGAAAGGCGACCCCAAGGGATGCGCGCCAGGCGCGGGGATCTTTTTTTCGCCGCAGCCCGTGCCACACCGTTTTCAAGGACCAAGCGCCGAGAAAGGCGATGGGCTCGTAGGGCCGTGAGAACGCTAGGAAAAAGGCGAGGCCGGCGGTCGCGAGCAACGGTCCCATGCAGGGGCAGTTATCCCGACGTCGGGCTGAGAGTTCGGAGGCCTGCCACCAAAGAGCAGCCAGCAGTCCGAGGCCGATGGCGTGATAGGCATAGGTGATGAACGCGGTGGACGGAAAGAGATCGAGAAAGAAGAGCTCCGCGCTGTCAGACGACGCGCAGAGACCGAGTTTTTTCAGAAGATACCACATCCATGATCCTCCGTTGCCGACGAGCAGGGCGAGCGTGGCCCAGTCGCGCGCGGAGGACGGCAGGCCGAGGGTTGTCGCGGCGCGGCGAAAGAAAAAGACCGCGAGCAGGGCGCCGACGATTCCGGAGATGTTGTAAATGCCTGCTGGCGGCAGTCCGGTAAGGGCGGAGATCTCGCCAACCAACCAAAGTGGAAAAAGCCAGAGGGAAGCTGCGTGGGGTTCGGTGGTGTAGAGCAGGCCGGCGAGACCGTTGCCGTGGCGGTATTGCTGTACCCATGAAAGGTAGGACCAGGTGTCGTCGGCGTTGTAAAGGATGCCGGGGTCGATCCCTTCGGCTGATAGACCGGGAGCGAGGCCCCAGGTCGCGCCCAGGATAGCGCGCCAGGCGAGCAGCCACGCCGCCGCGAGCAGGAGGACGAGGAACTCAGTGCTCAAGGAGCCGCCGGGAAGAAGAATCGAGGGCTTCGTTTTCATGCGTGGCCCGGCAAGACGAAAGGCGTTTTTTTTAGCAGGCGGGAGCAGTGGACTAAAAGCGTGCCGCATAACTCTGAGCTTCGGCAAAAGCGCAGGCTGAATTGGACGCAGGCGCCGATCAGAAAGCAGGGGGGCGGACGAAGAAACCCCCCGCTGGCGGGCTGGGGGGCGAAACGAGGATTGCCCGGGAGCAGGCCGGCTTGGGGGACTATGAGATCATGCGCGTAGCGGACGTGTGGTCCGGATGCCCCGGCAAAAAAAACTCTCTCGTTCCTCATCACGTCGATCTGCAGACGAGCGACATGATCCAGCGCTAGCTCGCCCGCTGCGGCGGAGGGCATATGAGGGTGCGAGACGGCTCCAAAAAGCCGGGCAAAGAACACAGAGATTGGTGAAAGCACGCCGTCCAGGGTGTAAAATACGTACTCGCATTCGGTTTTGCTCATAACGGCCTTAGTATAGGTATGAGGCGAGGCGACGCAGGATGCGCTGGAGGCGCAGGCCGAGCAGAGGAGAAAGCGGGGTGCAGGCGAGACGTAGCAGCGGATTCTGAGTACTGGGCACACGCCGGCCCAGAGAGCGGGCAAGACTGACGGCGGTGCGCGCCGAGGTGGAGTCGCTCAGGGCGAGCAGCTCTTCGGCGGCGCGTTCGGCTTGCTCGGCAATGATGGGACGGACGCGCGGGGGCAGTTCTTCGGCGTAGCGGACCAGGGCGGTGAGACGGGCTTGCCAGCCGGCTCGGTAATCGTGGCTGAGCGAGTCGGAATGGCGGAGGGAAATGGCCGCGACGCGTTCCAGCGCGTCGTAGCGGCCGCCTTTGGCCGCGAGACGAACGTGAAGGTCGGCGTCTTCCCAGCGCCGGAGGGTTTCGTCAAAGCCGCCGATAGATAGGAATAATTCCCGGCGAACGATCATGGTGTTGCAGCCGATGCCTTGGCGGAGGTTGGCCGCGAGAGCATCTTCGCGAAGAGGCGCGGCGGGGTAGAGCCACGAAAGCACGGGCGCGCGGGTTTTGGCGTCGATCCAATGGGTATCGCATACCGCCACATCAACTTCAGGGCGAAGCAGGGGCTCCATATCGGACAGAAAATCAGGAAGCAGGGGATCGTCGGCATCCTGAAAATGAATCCATTCGCAAGCGGCGGCGGATGCGAGACGGTTGCGGGCGTGGGATACGCCTCGGTTTTTTTCCCCAAGCAGGATTTTCAGACCGAGGGAGCGGGCAACCGAGACGGTATCATCGGTGGAGCCGTCGTCGTAGCAGATGATTTCGGCGAAGGGCAGCGCCTGTGTGCGTAGGCTATCAGCCAGCGAGGGAAGGTAGCGCGCGGCGTTGTAGCAGGGCACAAGGAGACTGACGAGTATGGTGCTCAACGGGTAGGTTAGCCTGGCCTGGGTTATGAATCCTGATGTTTGTCTTGGTTCATCCGAGGACTTTGGCCGTCAAGGATCTGGCGGCCCGCTTCAAGGTGAGGGCGAGCTTGCCCCGGCGAATCCTGGCTCGGGCGTGATCGGCGAATGTCAGCGAATGCCCGGGCAACCTCCAAGCGGCGGCGAAGGGGTCGGACGCGGGCGGCAATTCACCCCAATTTTCGAGAAGCAAGCTGCGGTGCATATCGCCCAGGGATTGGCCGTCGGAGGTGAAGTTGAATCTATATCCGGTCGCTGGCAGATGCATGCGAGCTTGTTTGAGGCGAGATGAGTAATCGAAGCCCAGGCGGGCAAGCGAAGGTGAAACCGGGTGCGTGCAGGTGATGTGGGCGCGTTTGAAGCGATCGGGCGCGGATTCGTCGAAGCAACTGAAGTGAAAAGATACAAGCGGTTGATTGCCGACGGTCCAGGAGGAGTCGCCGGCCAGGGCGAGCGGGCGTTCGGCGAGATTCCAAAGGGCGACGTTGTAACCTGGGTCGCGCAGTATGCCCAGGGACGGTGCGAAAACCGGGGCGAAATCGAGCCAGGATTGATCCCAGCCGGTCTCCGCGCGGAGACGGCGCGGGTCAGCCATCATCCCTGCCCACCAGTGCAAAAAGTCACGCCCGGCGGAATCGCCCCGGGCTCCGATGATGCCTGCGTTCCAGATGCCATAAGGTCGAATGACTGTCTCGTCGGGCAGCGCATCCGCTTTTACGGGTCCAAGCACATGGGGAGTGAGCACCAGTGAGTGCGGTTCAAGGGCCGTGAGCAGTGTATCCGGGGAGGAATACCAGGCCACGTCGCCATCGAAATAAACCACTTTTTCCGCGCCGGTGCGGGCGAGGGCGTCGAGCATGGCGTAAGGTTTCAAGGCGCAGCACAACCCCACGGCGGGCAATGCGTAGGCGGTGGACCGAAAGCGCGGCCCGAGCAAGGCTTGAGCGGGCAGGCGCTCGGGCAGCAGAGGGGATTCCCGGGTGGAGACGTCGTCGTCGATGACGTAGAGCAAGCGTGCGGATTCGGAGTGGTGGTAGTGCCAGCTGGCCATTGAGACGCTGGCGGCGGCGAGGTGACTGCGGGTGGCAATGCCGACCGCGACGACGGAGGCGGTTTTTTTCATAAGGCCGGTTTTTGACCGCACGCAATGACGCCTACGTAGAACTCGTGGCCGGGTTCCTGGGCGTTTACCATCCGGTGCTGCGGCCATTCCAGGTCGCACCAGCGGTCAAGCCGGGCGCGGTCGAGTCGTGAGTAAGGCAGGCGACTGAGGCGGATTAGCCAGGAAACCAGGCCCTTTTGTTTGGGGAGCAGATGTCGGGTGTGTAGTTGGTTAAAGAAAACCAAGGCGCGGGGGCCGGTGGTGAGTTTCCAGGTTTCCACTTTGGAGAAACCGGCATCGTTGAACGCGCCGCTTAGTCCGGCGGCGGTCCAGCGGTAAAAATCAAAAGGGCAGGCGTGCTCGTGGAAAAGGCCGTGAGTGCTTAAGAGCAGGCGGCCTCCCGGAGCGAGCAGGCGGTGGCATTCGCGCAGGTAGGCCAGCGGTTCCCTAACGTGCTCGAGCACCTGAGTCGATATGACCAGATCGTAGGCTCCGTCGGGTGAGGGCACCCGACCGATTTCTTGCAGAGTGAAGTCGAGTCCATCCTGGCCCGGCAGATCGGCCCGATGAAAAAGCCTCGCGCCAACCAGCTCCCGGTAAGGCGAGCCGCCGCAACCATAGTCCAGGGCCGCCCGGGGATGGGGCGGGAGCATGGCGCGCATGGCTTCGAGCAGATCGGAGAGGTGTAGGTAGACTTCGTCGCCCGGACGGGGGCAGGCGCGTTGGCGCAGATATTCCCGCTGGGCGAGGACGCTGGGCGAGGCGGCGTTCATGATCCGGGTGAGAGGGCGTACAGGGCTAAACGGGTATGGGAGTATTTCGCCCAGTTGCAGCCGAGCAGTCGAGCGCAGGTAAAAAGCACGCGCAGGGCGTGGCGGTGACGTGTGGAGGGCAGGGCGCCGAGTTTTCCGTCCGGCTCGTGGGCCAGCGCCCGCATGAAACCGTGCCAGGAAAGCGGACTGGCCTGCTCGCTCAATAACCGGGCATCCAGGGTTTCGCCCAGGCAATGCAAGGCGTGACGGCTCCGGAGCGTGAGGTGATGGGGCGGCCAGACCAAGGGGTCGCCAAGTCGGCCGAGCAAGGTATCGGATGCGGGCACGGCGACGAGCAGCAGGCGCGGGCGGGTTCGGGCGATCCAGCGGCGCAGAAACTCCAGAGGTTCCGGCACGTGTTCGAGTACTTGCAGCAAGACAAGGGCATCCACGCCCTCGCGGGGAAAGGGAAACTGATCTTCGGTCGTGACGTCCAAACCTGCGGCGCGTGCCTCCGCGACTGCGGTGGGGTTTAGCTCCACGCCCTGTGCCTTGATACCGCGATTCTGGAGCATGCGTAAAAACCCACCCGGACCGCAGCCCAGTTCAACGACGGTTTGAACGCCCCGGCCGTGAAGGAGAGCGGCAGCCGTCTCAAAATCCCAGCGCTGATCGGAGTAATACCACGGTAAATGACGGGCGAGGTGTTCGTAAAAATCGGCCTCGGCGGCCCCGGGGGGGGAGAACCAGGTGAGGCCGCTGGCGGCCGAGGACCAGCGGCGATAGTCGCGGGCATAATAGCGATTTCGCAGCGGCTCGCACGGAAGCGCCCCCAGGCGAGCGAGAGCGTTGGCCCAGTATGCACCAGTGTGCACGCCGGTGAGTCTGCCTGTCGCGCCGCTACATGGGCAAACGTCGGAGGAAGTCATGTTTGTTTGCGTATGGTCCAGGAGTTTTCCTCGAAGTAAGCGGCGGTATCGGGACGCCAGCCCCAAAGGTTGGACTGGTCGCGGCGGAGCACTTCAAAGTTGCACGCGCCGTCCAGTACATCCCACTCCCTGCCACCGGGAGGTTCGGAAAGGAAAATCCTCAGATGGTAGTTGCCCACATTCAGCCGCACCTTGGGCAGATCGCAGACCAACTCGGTTTTGCCGCTGGAATCAGCAAAGGTTTGTTGGTCATGGTAGATCCATAGATGGGTGACGGGGCGACGCAGGGAATCCAGGATTTGCAGTGACAGGCAGGCGCGAACAATGGGTTGCGGATGGGCGAGCAGGATGCGGATACGCATCGGCTCACCGAACCATTGGGTGATGCCCCCGCCGGAACACTCGATCTCGACCCGTTCTATTCCCGTTTTATTTGCTTGGATGCGTTTCTCGTCACCTGCGGCAAGGCGCGAGAGATAGGCCCCGATGACTTCTCGAGTTGGTCCGCTCATGCCCACCTGGCCCGCTTGCAACCACAGGCAGCCGTTTGTTAGCGTGGCCATCGCATTTAAGTCGTGGCTGACAAAGAGCACGGTGCGGCCTTGGTTGCGGGCGACGTCTTGCATCTTGCCGAGGCATTTTTTTTGGAACTGGGCGTCGCCGACGGCGAGGACCTCGTCCACGATCAGGATCTCGGGTTCCAGGTGGGCGGCGACGGCGAAGGCGAGGCGCACATACATGCCGCTGCTGTAGCGTTTTACGGGGGTGTCGAGGAAACGCTCCACTTCGGCGAAGGCTACGATTTCGTCGAATTTTTTGCGGATTTCGGCCCGCTGCATGCCGAGGATGGCTCCGTTTAGGTAGATATTTTCGCGGCCGCTCAGGTCAGGGTGAAAACCGGTGCCGACTTCGAGCAGGCTCGCCACTCGACCGCGCAGGGTGATCTGGCCGGCGGTGGGCTCGGTGATGCGGGAGAGGATTTTTAACAGGGTGCTTTTACCCGCGCCGTTGCGTCCGATGATGCCCACCACTTCGCCGGGCTGGATGGAGAAGGAAACGTCGCGCAGCGCCCAAAATTCCTCGCGTTCAAAGCCCGTTCCCCAGCGCAGACGCCGCCAGAGTTTGCGCGCGCTGTGGTGCAGGGTGTCGCGCAGGCTGTCGTGGCGTGACTCGCGCTCGATTACGTAGCGCTTGCTCAGGCCGGAAACTTCAATGGCAGGGAGGGACATGGAGCGGCTAGATGATGTCGGCGAAGCTGCGTTCGGTGCGGCGGAAATACCACACGCCGGAGATGAGCAGGAGCGCGGCGGTGATGATGGAGGTGGCGAGGCCGGGCAGGTAGATTTCGGTGCGGCCGCCGAGCAGGCACCAGCGCATGCCGTCCACCACGGCGGAGAGGGGGTTTAACGCGAGCAAGTCACGCCAGTTGGGCAGGAAATCAGTGCGGTAGCCGACTGGCGTAACAAACATGCCGATTTGCAGGATGAAGGGGGTGATGAAGCGGAAGTCGCGAAACTTGACCGTGAGCGCGGTGATCCAGAGCCCGGCCCCGAGGGCAATGACGAGGGTGAGTAATACGAAGGCGGGCAGGAGTAAAAGTTGCCAGCCCGGCCAGAGGCCGAAAAAGGCGATGACGGGCAGGGAGAGGGCGAGCATAACCGCGAAGTCGAGCAGGGCGACGGCGAGGGCCGATACGGGCACGATGAGGCGGGGGAAGTAGACTTTACTGATGAGGTGGGAGTTGCCAACCAGGCTGCTGCCGGCGCCGTTGAAGGCTCCGGTGAAGAGTTGCCAGGGGAGCAGGCCGCAGAGGACAAGTAGCGGGTAGGGCACGCCGCCGTCAGGCATTTTAGCGAGTTTGCCGAAGACGAAGGTGAGGAGGACCGTTTGTACGGCGGGTTGCACTACGGCCCAGGCGATGCCGAGCACGGCTTGTTTATAGCGCACCTTGATGTCGCGCCAGGCGAGGAAGCCGGCTAGTTCGCGGTAGCGCCAGAGGTCGCGCCAGTAGTGAGCCGAGGCGCGGCCGGCGGCGAGCACGAGGGCGGGGAGCTCGGAGGACGGTGGCGGGGTAGCGGTGGCGGGGGAATCCATACGGGGGCTTAGGGGAGCGAGTTAGGCGTGCTCGGCGAGGGGATTCACGCTCTATTTACGATTAAACCCGGAGGGTTCTGCGTAGTTTGGGGCCGATGGTTAATACCAGGCGGTGGCGAGGGCGGTGACGAGGCGCTCGTAGCTGTAGGGTTGGGCGAGTTTGTAAAGGTCGCCTGGATCCCAGCAGCGGATGAGGCAATCGGTGAGGACGGCGGCGAGGGCGGCGGGGTCGCCGGGCGCGGCGAGTGTACCTGCGGCGGGGGTGATGAGTTCCGGCACGGCGCCAGCGTTCACGCCCACGCAGGGGCGGCCGGCGGCGAGGGCTTCGAGAAACACGAGGCCGAAGCCTTCGCCTGAACTGGGCAGGGCGAAGCAGGTGCAGTCGGCAAAGGCGCGGCGCAGGTCGGGGTCGGAGAGGCGTCCGGAAAACTCCACCCGGTCGGCGACTTGAAGATCGATGGCGAGCTGTTGCAGGCGGGTGAGGTCGTCGCCTTCGCCCACGAAGCGCAGCCGGGGCATGAGGGCGGGGCGGTGATAAAAAGCGGCGCGGGGCAGGAGGGAAAAGGCACGCAGGAGCAGTTCGTAGCCTTTGTAGGCGTCGGCGGCGCAGAGGCGGCCGACGCAGAGTACGGTAGGCGGTTGATCGAGGGGGGGCGGCTGGGGTTTGGCTCCGCCGAGCAAGCCGGGGTCGAGGGCGTTGGGCACGATGCGCAAACGGCCGTGAAGCTCAGGGTGGTTGGCCGCGAGCCGATCACGGGTGTATTGCGAAACGCAAAAAATCCGGTCGCAGCGACGCAGCGCGAGGCGGCGGAAAAACGAGCAGGGCTGCCAGGCCTCGATCCCATGGGCCACGAGGGCCAGTTGGGTGCCGCGTTTGGCGGCAAACGCGGCCACGGGCAGGAGTCCGATGTGACCGCAGATGATGCGCCCGGATTTGGCGCAGGTGTGTGTCGCGGACTGGGTGAAACTGGTCTTTGAACGGGTATGGGCCTGGGCGGCGAGCGGCTTACCTTTGGCCATTCCCGCAATGACACCGGGGTGGGCTGCCAGGTGTTGCGGGGTGTCGTTCAGGGTTTCCAAGGTGAGGGTGCCATGGGTCGGGTCTTCGGCCAGGGCGTCGAGGTAGAGTCGAAGAATGCGTTGCACGCCTCCGGTGCCAGTAAACTCGGGTGCTAGCAGGGCGACGTTCATTTGAGCGGGGGGCGGGGCGGGAGCTGGTAAGCGGGTGGAGCTAGTAAGCTAATAAAAGGATACGATAACGAGCTACTGACTTGGGGGGCGGTTGGCGAGGTGTATGAGTACGGCGAGGGACCAGACGCGGGACCAGGCGCGGTCGTCGGAGCCGTCACGGTAGGCGCGCCAGAGTTTGCCGGCTGCGTAGGGGTCAAAGAGTCCGCAGCGACCGACCGAGGCGGAGGAGAGGGTGGCTTCCATAAAGGGGCGGAGGGGGCCGCGCAGCCAGCGGGCGAAGGGCAGGGTGAAGCCGCGTTTTTGACGGGTGAGCAGGGCGGGCGGGAGCAGGTCGGCGCAGGCGGAGGCGAGGGCGGATTTGGGCGCGGCACCGGCAGGATGGAGCAGGGCGGGGTCTTGCGCCCAGGCCCACTCAACGAGCGGCAAATCGAGGAAGGGCACGCGCAACTCCAGGGAGTGGCGCATGCTGAATTCGTCGGCGTCGCGCAGGAGCACGTCGGCCATGTAGCCGCGGGTTTCGGCGAGGCTGGCGAGCAGGGCGAAGGGGGGCGGAGTGGAGGATGGGAGGGCGGCGAGGGTGGCTGACCAGGCGGTGCGAATTTCTGGAGCGGCGGGGTGGAGAAGCGGACCGGAGGGCGAGACGCCGGGGGAGAGCAGGCGGGAGATTTCGCAGTTGGAGAAAACCTGGCGCTGGGCCAGTGCGACGTCAGTGAGGTCGGCACCGAGGCGCAGGGTGTCGGCGAGTTTGCGGGCGGCGGTGCCACGCGCGTCGAGCAGGCCGAGGAGTGTGCGTTGCACGGCGGCGGGGAGTCGGGCCCAGCGCGGGAGCCAGCGGGCGAGCACGGGCAGGCGGCGGAAGGCGGGGTAGCCGCCGAAGAGCTCGTCGGCCCCGAGGCCGGAGAGGGCGACGGTGAGGCCGCCGGCGCGGGCGAAACGGGCGGCGTAGTAGGTGTTGAGGCCGTCGCCGGTGGGCTGATCGAGGGTGGCGAGGATGTTGCCCAAATCTCCGGCGACGGCGGTGCCGGTGAGAATATGGGTATGGTGAGCGACGCCGAGGTGGCGGGCGGTGGCGGCGGCCTCGGTGGTTTCGGAGAAGCCGGGTTCCTCGAAGCCGATGGCAAAAGTCTGCACGCGGTCGGCCCCGGCGTGGCGGGCCATGAGCGCGGTGACGATGGCGGAGTCGAGGCCGCCGGAGAGGAAGGTGCCGACCGGGACATCGGCGGCGAGGTGGGCCTGAATGGAATCGTCGAGGCGGGCGCGCAACTGCGTTTGTAGTTCTCCGGCGGATGCGGCGGGGGGCGGCAGGCCGGGGCGTTGGCGGGCGGAGGCGAGGCAGGTCGCGGGTGTCCACCAGGCGGAGATCTCAGTGCGTCCGTCGTGCCAGCGCAGTTGTTCGGCGGGGCGGAGGGATCGGATACCGGCGTGCAGAGTGCGGGGGGCGGGCACGGACTGCCAGCGGAGGAAGTCGGCGGCGGCGGCGGGGTCGAGGTCACCCGGCACGTGACGGGAGGCGAGCAGGGCGCGTGATTCGGAGGCGAAGAGAAGCGGTCCGGCCGGATCGAGATGGTAGAGGAGGGGCTTGATGCCGAGGGCGTCGCGGGCGAGGAGCAGGGTTTTCTCGCGGGCGTCCCACCAGGCGAAGGCAAACATGCCGCGCAGACTGGGGAGACTCTGGATACCGTCTAGGGCGAGGGCGGCGAGCAGGACCTCGGTATCGCAGTGGCTGCGGAAGTGCCAGCCGCGCCCGGCGTAAGCGGCGCGCAAGGGGCGGAAGTTGTAGATGGCGCCGTTGAAGACGAGATGGTGGCGGCCATCCGGTGAAATCATCGGCTGGTGCCCGTTGGCGGGGTCGAAGACGGCGAGACGACGCATGCCGAGGGTGGCGGGGCCCTGGCTGACGTGGCCCTCGTCGTCCGGGCCGCGCTGAAGCTGCGCGTCGAGCATGCGGGCGAGCGCGGCCTCGCGGGTGGAGGCGGGGTGACGAAGGGAGATGAAACCGGCGATGCCGCACATGGGTTTTGGAGCTAGTAAGCGGGTAGAGGGGAGCTAGTAAGCTGGTAGAGCTAGTAGAGCTGGTAAGCTAGGAGGCGGAAGGTGTTGCTAGAATCGGATGGAAGTCGCGATTTCGGTGGATTTTTCGGGGGAGACGAGGGCGGAGACCAAGGCGAGGCCAAAGTCGATCGCGGTGCCCGCGCCGCGGGAGGTGAGCAGGCGTCCGTCGAGCACGGTGCGCTGGTCGGCGAGGATGTCGGGGAGTTCTCCGGCCACGCTGGGGTGGGCGGTGTAGCGGCGTCCGGCGAGCAGGCCGGCATCGTGCAGCACGGCGGGCGCGGCGCAGATGGCGGCGAGCAGGGCACCGGCGGCGTGGTGGCGGGCAACGAATTCGCGCACGGCGGGAGAGGCTCGGAGGAGGGCCACGCCGGGTCCGCCGGGCAGAAACAGGCAATCGAAGGTCGCGGCGTCGGCGGGGAGGGAGGCGAGGGGCAGGTCGGCGTGGAGCGTGAGGGCGTTGCGGCCGGTGACGTGGATGCCGGGACCGAGGGCGGCGAGGGTAACCTGGCAGCCGGCGCGGCGGAGGAGGTCGATGGGGGCGACGGCTTCGAGTTCTTCAAATCCTTCAGGCAAGATAACCAGGACCGTGGGCATAGTGGAGGGAGCGAAACGCAAGGCCCGGATTTAGTCGAGCCCGTGGCGGTGCGGATAATGGGTTGGGGTTCGCAGCTTGTGCGCAGGGCTTACGTGGCTTTGGCTGAGGAGCGATGATCGGAAACACGCATTTAAAGGTTTGTGGCATCACGCGCCTCGAAGACGCCCGGCGGGCGGCGGAGCTGGGGGCGGATTTCCTCGGTTTTATCCTGTATTCAAAATCTCCACGCTACATATCGGCCGAAGACTACAAGGCCCTGGCCCCCGGTTTGCCTTCGGGTCCTAAGCGGGTGGCGGTGCTGGTCGAGCCGAGTAGTGAAATGCTGCTGGCGGTGAGGGCGCTGGGGTTTGATCGATTTCAAATCCACGCCCGGCTTGAAGTGGATGTGTCAACGGTGGCTGAATGGTCCGCCAGCGTGGGGCCGGGCGCGCTGTGTTTGGTGCCGAAACTGCCACCGGGCGGCGGGTTTCCCGATCACTGGATCGAGTATGCCAACAGCTTCCTGGTGGACACTTACCACGCGGAAGGGTTCGGCGGCTCCGGTCGCACGGGGGACTGGACGGGCTTCGCGCGTCTGGCTTCGGCGCATCCTACCAAAACATGGATACTGGCGGGCGGGCTCTCGCCGGAAAACGTGCGTGAAGCACGGGCGCAGAGCGGCGCACGCTTCGTCGATGTTAACAGCGGGGTCGAGCTAAGCCCCGGGGTCAAAGATGCGGCCAAGCTGGCGGCGCTGGCGGCGGCCTTGCAGGATTAGTTTTTTTAACGACGCTGGCGGAGGCGTTTATTCTTTCGGTTTGGCCAAGATGAACCTCGTTTGTGCCGCCAAGCGCGAATATACAGACGGTGCATGTCTCAAAATCCCCACGAGTTGCTCGATCAATCTGTCCTCGATATGATCGAGCATAGCCCGGTGGGAGCGGTGCCCCATACCCCGACTTATCAAGACGCGCTGCGCCGCCTTTACGCCGCGCATCAGGTCTACGCCTCGGCCGATCACAAAGATGGCCACGTCACGGTGCGCACGGTGGCAAGGCAGCCGGCTTTTTATGCGGAAAACGTAGACGCTTTGACGGCAGGTAAAATTAACGTCGAAGAGCTTGAGACCAACGGGAAGATTTTCGACCGCTATGTGCGCTCCCTCGCCCCCGCGCTGCAAACCCGGGCGGAGGCGTATCGTTCCAAGGCCGTCGGGCGCTCTATTTTGCATCGTAAGCATGTCGTGACCCACCAGGAAACGACCGAGACGGTGCATGATCCCATGCAGAGTCTTTTTCTCGTGCCCGGATCTGGTCCGCGGCTGGGTCTGCCGGGCAATTATCTTTATGGCACAATCACGGAAGTGCTGCACCCCGGAGCCGGGGCGACTTGGCGAGTGCAGCTCCACGACGCCGAGGATGGCGCCGCTTCGCTGGAGTCGGGCAGCTTGGCGGCCGCGCTCGAAAACATGCAGGAACTTCTGGGCGCCGCACCCTTTCATCTAAGAGAGGTCGGCGCGCTGGGTTTTAAGATGGATTAGGCGCTGTATAACAAGCGCAGCTTCGCCGGCGTTAGTTAATCGAAGATCAGTTCGTGCGTGGTGGAGAGGTAGGACTCCAGTCGTTTAGCCAGACGGCCAAGGTCGGCGCTGGAGGGTTCCGGGGCATCGGCCGGCTGCTTGAGGGCGGTCGCCACCATGGATTGATCGGCGACGGGCAAGGACGGCAGCCACTCTTGCTTAATCGGCAGGCCTTCGTCGCGGGCCAGGCAGTATAGGCTTTTGAAGTAAATAAACTCCGGTCTGGTGCCGGGGCGTTCCAGCGCGTTGAGAGACTGGATCAAGAGCGCGTGAATGGCAGCGCGCCGGTCTTCCGGCCCCGGATTGCGGGTGATGTTACGGGCCAGACGGGAAGCGGCTGCGAGGGTGGGGTAGTCGCGGCCGATGGCAGGGTGACGGGCCAGAATCCGATGTTCGCGAACGAACCAGGGTCCGCTCCCCGGCGAACCCCGACCGTGCTGAAGCTCCAGGGCCAGCAGGTCGAAGAGATCCGGCGTGGGCGAGGTATCGGGTTTATTGTTACGCGCTGCACGCAGCATAACGGTGAGCAGTCCGTCGGTCGGGGAGAAGCAGGTGAGCTGCACGTGGTCGCCGGTGTGCGGGTTTTTGGCGAGAACGTGGGCTTCAGTTTGATGGACGGGACCAGGCATAATCTAAAACCACGGCGCGGCGGGTGGATTGGGTCAGGCCGGGGCGGAAGGTTTGAGCGAAAAGCGGGGCAGGTGACCGGCGGCGCGGAGGATTTTCAGGGCGCGATTCTCGGCGGCGCGCATGCGGCGTTTTTTTGCGGGCGCGAGGTCATCGTAACCGGCTAAATGCAACCAGCCATGGATGACATAGCGCATGAGCTCCTCGGCAAACGGAAGTGCATGGCGCTGAGAAAAGGCTGCGGCCGTATCCACCGAGACGCAG
>JAIXRU010000008.1 GCA_027485045.1 Opitutaceae bacterium
CGGCCAGGAGATCGCCGCCTGGACCACTCCAGCCCACGTCGAGTCGCTCGCCCTCGCCAATCCTTTCGTCGAGGACCAGTCTCACCTCCGCCCTACGCTCGTGAGCGGCCTGCTCGAGTCGCTTAAACTCAATCAATCGCGCGGCGTCTCCGCCTCGCGTTTCTTCGAGACCGGTCGCGTATTCCTTGAGCGCAACGGCCAGCTCTCCGAGTGCGTAGCCGCCGCATTCATCCTCGCCGAGGAGACCGGCGAACGCAGTTGGCGTCCGCGCGAAGCGGCGGATTTCTACACCGCGAAGCGCCACGCCGAGACCATCGCCGCCCTCGGCGGCATCGAGCTAGGCCGCCAGCCCACCGCGCTCGTCGCCGCGCCCGCCCACGGCTGGCAGACCGGCCACGCCGCCACCGCCGGCGACATCAAACACGGCTGGACCGCGACCTTCGGCCTCGTTGATCTCGCCCACCTCAAAGCCCTTGGCATCACCGGCAAAGTTTACGCCGGCTTTTTCGCAATCGTGTCAGAGAAAGTCACCGCTGAGGCCGACCGCCGCAGCTACAAGCCTTTCAGCCTCCAACCCGCCGCGCTCCGCGACCTTGCCGTCGTAGTGCCCGCCTCGACCTCCGCGAGCGAAGTCCAGAAAGCCATCGCCAAACACGCCCGCGCCGCCGCCGGCACCGCCTTCGCGTTGGAGAGTGTGGATATTTTTGATGTCTACACCGGCAAGGGTGTGCCCGAGGGCCAGCAAAGCCTCGCCTACGCGCTCACCTTCCGCGCTCCCGACCGCACCCTGACCGACGACGAGGTCAACTCCGCCTTCACCAAGGTGCAGACCGACCTCACGGCGGCGGGGTATCAGATCCGCAAGTAATCCTTACGACAACAGCCAGAGCCTTCTTGTTTACGCTGATCGACGCTAAGCCGAAAGTTAGCGGTTACTATTTTCCCGGCTCTCGTTTGTCCGTGGTTTGGCCGGGGATTTTACTCGGCGTGGTCGTGGTGTTGACGTCCTCGGCATCGGGCTTGGCTGAGTTGGAAGCGTCTGGCTTCGCAAGTTCATAGTCTCGAAACGTTGTGCTCCAGGCCGTATCAATATTGCCGAGTAGCAGATAGCGTCCCCGCACCTTACCCCTGAGCTCGATTGGGAAAAAGTGATGGGTTCCCGGCACACGGGCATTTCGGAGCAGGATATCCACTTCGCGCAGGTGCACGGAAAAGTAGGCGCGTATGTCGCCATCGTTTTTCATCGAGATTTCCAGAAATCCCGGAGGGGATTTGCTGACCACGATACGGCTCTTTAGCTCCGCTAACACGCGGTTGCGGATGCGGTCTCGCACGGGCAAATCATCGAAGTCTTCGTCACGGGATACCACCCGCCAGGTCGAGCTGAGCGCGTTGTCCTCGACGAGATGAAACTCCAGCGTCTCCAGCCAGGCGCGCGTGCGGGCAAGGCGGCTGGCCGCAGGGGTGGTGGAGCGTCGATTGAGGGATTTTTCCATTTTCTCGGCGTGCGCGGCTTTCTCTTTGGCCGTGGCTGGAGCACCGTTTTTGTTGAGCAGAACACTGCGCTCGGCGGGGGGAAGGGAAGGATCCCAGCGGATTTCTTCCGTTTCATCTTCGTTAACATTCACGTAAATCCAGGACCATTTTTCCTGGGGCCTTTCCGAGAGTGTGAGCGCGGCGGCGGCGATTTCGGGCGGCCATTTCGCTAAAATATCGGCATAGTTGGCGAAATTATTGGGGTCGGTTTTGGGGTCCACGGTCTGAGCGGCTGCGGGCGCCGCCTCCGCTTTGGCCCCGGCTTTAGTTTGTCCTAAGCATTCCGATACATGGCAGGCCAGTCCGAGCACAAGATAGCCCGTCAGGAGGCGAAGCGCTTTGGGTGCGATCAGGTCGGCTTTCTTGGGCATGCGCCGCTCATGATAGCCTCAATGATGCCAAGTGCCCACGTACTCACTGGCGCAAAAGACGTAAGCAAGTCGGAGGTTGACTGGTTAAGCCACGGTGCCCGAAACGGCGGTAAACTTTGTCTTGCGGCCCGGGAAAAAGCGACCGTAGTTAACTTTTCGCTTCGCTGTTATCAGTGAGGAAAATTGGGTTTCGCTTTGGTTCGCCGATGTAGCTCAGTGGTAGAGCAGCGGTATCGTAAACCGCTGGTCGACGGTTCAATCCCGTCCATCGGCTCCATAAAGGTCAGCGGGGACGGGCCATACCACCCGGTTGATTAACCCGAGACCGGGCTAATTATTGGTCACGTTTTCGTCGGCTAGCCCGCCTTGCAGCTTTTTTTGCAGTCGCAGGGCCTCCACTTCCCTTCGAGCCCAAGCACTGAGGAGTCCCAGTCTTTCGTGAACGTTGAGGGTCTCGAGCAGACGCTGTTTTAGGCGGGCATCGCCGCAGAGGTTGTAGGCTGCCAAATCCACGAAGACTTCGGGGTCATCGATGCCGCGCAAAAATCGAGTGATCCCGTCGGCTGATTCACCACGCAGGCGCAGGCGGGTGGTGAGTAAGCGGGAGAGCTGCGTGCGCAGGCGCACGTTGTCCTCGTCGGTCGCGCCGGGTTCGCTCGTCAGGGCGCGGATTCGCATACGGCGGTAGGGTTCTTCCCCGATGATTTCCGTGAACTCCACCCGCGCAAGGCCTTGCAGTAGCAAGTTGGAGGTGCCGTCCTCTCTGCCCTGACAGGCTCGCACCACGCCGACAGTCGCAATGCGGTAGGCAGGCTCAAAAGCGTTTTTCACGCGCTTCATGTCCAATCCCGCCACGGCGAATAGCCGGTGGGTGTCCAGAGCGTCTTGCAGCATTTGCCTGTAGCGAGTCTCGAAGATGTGGAGCGGCAACAAGGCCTGGGGGAAAAAAGCTACGCCAGGCAGGGTCATCACCGCGACCTCATTGGGTATCGTGATCTCAAGATCCATGTCTTTAACGATGGCTCTTTTCGTTGCCGCCGCAACCACTCGAACCAACTCCGACAACGATTGTTTGGACTGTGACTTGGCACACTTTCACTGTGACAGAGATACCGATAAATGGGACATAGTGGCTCGTTTTTGGCCGGGCCTGATATGTCGTGGATCCGTGATTTAAAAACTTAAGCCATTCTTTATTATTAATTAATGTAACCTAACTTTTTCAAGCATGAGCTTTGCTGAACGCGGAACCATCATGGCCCACTACATACTTGGCATCGATCTCGGCACCACCAACTCCTGCATGTCCGTTATGGAAGGCGGAGAGCCCGTGGTTATTCCCAATGCGGAAGGCGCGCGCACCACGCCCTCCATCGTCGCTTTCACCAAAAACGGCGAACGTGTCGTCGGCCAGGCCGCCAAGCGCCAGGCCGTGACCAATCCGAAAAACACCATTTTCTCCGCCAAACGTCTGATCGGTCGTAAATTCACCGAGGTCAGCGAAGAGGCCAAGAATCTCCCTTACAAGGTCGTGGCCGGCAAAAACGGCGACGCCTATATCGAGGTCCAAGTCGGCGACAAGACCGAGCAATTCGCTCCCCAGCAGATCGCCGCCTTCGTCCTCGGCAAGCTCAAGGCCGACGCCGAAGCCTATCTCGGCACGAAGATCACCGATGCCGTGATCACCGTGCCCGCCTACTTCAACGACGCCCAGCGCCAGGCCACCAAGGACGCCGGCAAGATCGCCGGCCTCGAAGTGAAGCGCATTATCAACGAGCCCACCGCCGCCTCCTTGGCCTATGGTCTCGACAAAAAGAAGGACGAAAAGATCGCCGTGTTCGACCTCGGCGGCGGTACCTTCGACGTTTCCGTGCTCGAAATCGGCGACGGTGTTTTCGAGGTCAAAGCCACCAACGGCGACACCCACCTCGGCGGCGACAACTGGGACGAATCCCTCATCAACTGGCTCGTCGATTCCTTCAAGGCCGAGAACCAGATCGATCTCCGCAAGGACCCCATGGCCCTACAGCGCCTCAAGGAAGAGGCCGAAAAGGCCAAGATCGCCCTCTCTTCCGCGCAGAGCTACGACATCAATCTGCCCTTTATCACCGCTGATGCGTCCGGTCCGAAGCATCTCAATATCTCGCTCAGCCGCGCCAAGATGGAGCAAATCTGCGACAGCCTCTTCGAGCGCTGCATCGCCCCGTTCAAGAACTGTCTCAAGGACGCCGAACTCACCTCTTCCTCCATCGACGAACTCGTGCTCGTCGGCGGCATGACCCGCATGC
>JAIXRU010000330.1 GCA_027485045.1 Opitutaceae bacterium
AACTCGTTGGCCTGAAAATGGGCATCGGTCACCCGAAAGGCCTCGTCAGCGGTTCGCAGTAAATGCAAAAAAGCCTCACAGGCAGAGGGATCGAGACCGGGGAACTGCTTGGAACACTCCAGCAGGCACTCGTAACGAGGAAGATCTTTGAGTAATAAATGGGGCATTTCGCAATAGTAAGCCAAATGACTATAAGCCACCTAATGATAAGGCTCCTAATAAAAGCAAGTCGTCTAACGTGAATTCTGGGTGACGCGACGATGGTTACGCGACGGGGTGTGATTCGTTTAGGCAGTGACGCCCGAACTTAACCCGCTGAAAGACCGAACTTAACCCGCTGAAATCGATACTGATACTGCAAGCTCGCAGCCCCGAATCCGGCTTAGATTTCCTTCATGCGGAAGGTCAGACTGCGTACGTCGGTCTTGCCGTCGGGGCGCGGGCCGACGGAGCGCACGCGGGAAAAGGTTTCTAGAACGGACTGGTCAAAATCGTTGTTACCCGAGGAGCGGGTGATGCGCACCCCGGTCATGGCCCCATTGGCCGCGACGGAGAACTCCACTTCGGCGCTGAGCAAATCGCTGAGGCCACCGGGCTTTTCGTGGCTGGAGCGAAGCCGCTCAATGAGCATGGCAAAGTAGCGGTCGAGACTGGCACCGCCGTCGGCGGTGAGGGCTTTGCCGCCCGCGCCTTCGCGATTGGCACCATTGGCACCCTGCACACCTTTGCGGATACTGGAGGCATCGATGCGAGGCCCGGCCGTGGTGCCGCCTGCGCTGGCGCTTGCAGTGGTGGATTTGGTGCTCTTGGTGCCTTGTTGTCTTTGAAATTCGGCGTAGCTGGTGGCGGCGCGCTTCGCTTCGGCGGCGGCGGCTTTGGCGTCGGCGTCTCGCTTGGCTTGAATCTCCTTGTCGGCTTTTAGCTCCTGCTTGCGAATGGTTTTGGACACCGCGTTTTTAAAGTTGGGAACCGGTACAGGATCCACTTTGGGCGAGGGTTTCACCGGCTCGACCTTGGTGACCGGGGTGACGGGTGCGACGGGGGCAGGCGTAGCCTCGGGCGGGCTGATTGCCTCCATCGGAGCGGGCGCGGGCGGGGTCCAGGTGGGCGCGGGGGTCGGCGAAGTAAACTCTACCGCGCCTTCCGGGGCCAAGCCGGCCTCATGGCCGGAGGGCGCCTCCGTGGCATCGAAGGCGTTGCCTTCACCAGCCACGACTTCAAATACGGGCGGGATAGCGTCGATGTTATCGCGCAGCGCGTAGGTGAAAAACAGGAGAGCCGCCAGAGCCGCCCCATGGGCGATGGACGAGGTCCAGAAGGCCGGCCCCAAACGTCGGTCCTGCCCAGGCTCCACCGCACTGCTCGGGCCATAGGATACGGGGCGTGCGAGGGTGGACATGACGGTAAGACGCAGAGTTGAACGGCGCTACGGGCTTACGTTTTTACCTGGGTATCGAAGCTCACCCGGCCGAGGCGGGCTTTTTTGAGCTCATCCATCAGGGTAATGATGTTCTGATACGGCACCGAAGCGTCTGCCCGGATGCGGATGACCGGTGGATTCTTGGCCCCCGCGAGGGCTGCGATGGCTTGCAGTCGCCCGGGTAATTCGCGCGGCGAGACCGGACGATTCCCGTCAGAATCAATCAAATAGGTGCCGTTGGCTTTAACCGTGACCGCGACAAATTTGGTATCTTTATCCGGCTGGCTTTGCTCGCTCATAGACTCGACCGGGAGGTTGACCGGCAGGGTCTGCTCCTGATTGATCAGCGGGGTGGCGATCATGAAAATGATCAACAACACGAAGGCCAGGTCGAGCAGGTTGGTGACGTTGAGCTCGGACAGCGCGTGCATCTGCCGGTGACGTCGAAAAGTGCGGGCCATGGTCGTATCTGTTATGAGTTACTCAGCTTGGTCAGGATTACTTCGATTCCAGTTCCAGGCGGTCGGCCAGCGCAGAGGAGTAATTCTCCAACTCGGTGGTGAGCTGGCGGGTCTTGGTGAGGAGCACATTGTAGCCGAAGACGGCGGGAATCGCCACCACCAAGCCGGCGATGGTGGTCATCAAGGCGGCCGAAACACCGGGGGCGAGCGTCTGCAAATTAGCCGAGGCCTGCATGGATACAGCGGAGAAAACCTCCATCACGCCCCACACCGTACCGAAAAGTCCAAGGAAGGGCGCGCCGGAAACGATCGAAGCCAGAAAGATCATGCTGCTCTCATAGCGGAGAGTCTGGCGCGCGATCGCGCGCTGGATGCCGTTTTCCGCGTGCTCCAAACGGGCGCGTCCGGAGTCGATGCCCTTTTCCTTCAATATCGAGGCCGCGCGCCAGTACGCCTCGACCGCATCGGCATACACATCGGCGTAAGGAATGGAGCGCCGGGCCCGAAACGACTCGGGCAAGTCGAGCAGCGTGCGCTCATCGCGAAGGCGTTGCTCAAACGCGAGGTTCAGTTCACGCAAACGTTTCAAATCGGAAAACTTCCCAAACATGACCGTCCAGGCGACGATGCTGAAAAGCATGAGTCCCACCGTAAGCACCTGACCGACGAGGTCAGTGGTGTTAAAGACTTGGATCAGGTTGATGGCGGCGAGAACGGGCGGGACAGAGAGCATGGACCGATAAATGGATGAGTGCGCGTAAGAAGTCGTCTCCCGGCCCCGCCTTCAATGTAAAACCCCCGGAGCGCTGTGGTTTAACCGAAGCATTTGCCGGTTGCCGACCTAGAGCAGCAACGGTTTTGTACTTTTTCGCTATTCTCATGAACTCCTTCAAGAGCCGCACCCTCGCCTCGCTTCGCACTCACCGAGCCACTGCCCCGACCAAACGGGCATGGGTCGGCCTGGACGGCTTCGTCGATACCATCGTGACGCCGGTGGCCCAGCGCACCGGCCAGGGCGAGGCCTTTACCCCGATTAACAGCATCCCCGAGTTTTCCGCGCGCATCGCGGGTGCAGCCGGAAAAAGCACCAACATCGAATTTTATCCCCGCATGGATAAACTCGGTGGCAACGGCCCCATCATGGCCGCAGCCCTGCTCGCCGGAGGCACGCAAATCACCTACGTGGGCTCGCTCGGTCATCCCAACCTCCATCCGGTTTTCAAAAACTTCGCCGAACGCGCCGAGGTGATTTCCCTCTGCGAACCCGCCACCACCATCGCGGTCGAATTTGGCGACGGTAAACTCATGCTCGGGCAGTTACGCAGCCTGGACACGATCACGCTAAACAAGATCGAAGCCGTCGCCGGCCCGGATAAAGTACGCTCCGACCTCGCCGCCGCCGACCTCGTGGCCTTGGTAAACTGGACGATGATCCCGAACATGACCGGTATCTTCCAGGAACTCTTGAATTTCGTGCTGCCCACCCTGCCCCCTCGACCCGCCGGAGCGACGCCCCGCGCCTTTTTCTTCGACTTGGCCGATCCCGAAAAACGTCCTCGCGCCGACCTTCTGGAGGCGCTGCACCTAATCGGCCGCTTCGAGGCCTTCGGCAAAGTTACCCTTGGGCTAAATCTCAAAGAAGCCCAGCAAGTCGCCGATGTCCTAGGTTTGCCCGCTCCGGACAAAGACGAAACCAGCCTGCGAGCCGCCGCCGCCGCTATTCGGACCCAACTCGGCGTCTCCACCGTCGTCGTTCACCCGCGTGAATCTGCCGCCTGCGCCACCGCCGACGGGACCTTCTGGGTGCCGGGCCCGTATTGCGAAAACCCGGTAATCACCACCGGAGCCGGCGACCATTTCAACGGCGGCTTCAGCCAAGGCCAACTCCTCGGCCTCGACCCCGAGGCCTGCCTCACGCTCGGTGCCTGCACCAGCGGACATTACGTCCGCACCGCCCAGAGTCCCACGCTCCAAGATCTCGAAACCTTCCTCGCCAATTGGGCCTAATCCCTCCACCCCAGACTATGCCTATTAAGCACTCTACCCACGGCAAACTCATCTCCTTCGAAGGTTCTGAAGGCAGCGGCAAATCCACCCAGATCGCCCTGCTCGCCAAACACCTCCAACTCCTCGGTCGCGAGGTGCTCACCACCCGCGAACCGGGCGGCACGGAAATCGGCGAACAGGTCCGCAACATCATCGTGCACAATTCCAAAGGTGACGAGATGTGCGCCGAGACCGAGCTCTTCTTATTCGCCGCCTCCCGCGCCCAGTTGGTCCGCGAGGTCATCGCCCCCGCCCT
>JAIXRU010000171.1 GCA_027485045.1 Opitutaceae bacterium
AAACGCAGTTTCTCCGGGTTAGGCCCGCGAAAGAGGTGGTGCAACAAATGCCTCGCCGGCGGATAGCCGAAATCGTTGCGCACCTTCAGCTCCGTCGTGGCAAAACCCACGAAGTCCGCATGCCGTGAAAACTGGATCGCCCCCGCCTCGGGCGTAAAGGTCTGCACCACCACTTCGCCCGCCCGGTCACCCCGCCCTGACCGCCCTGCCACCTGCACCAACAACTGAAACGTGCGCTCCGTCGCGCGAAAATCCGGCACGTGCATCGACAGGTCCGCGTCCACCAAACCGACCAGCGTCACGTTTGGGAAATCCAGCCCCTTCGCGATCATCTGGGTGCCGATCAGTATATCGATTTTCCCCGCCCGAAACGCCGCCAGCACCTCCCGGAAACGGTTCTTTTTCGACATCGTGTCGGTGTCGATGCGCTCGATCCGCGCCTTGGGCAGCACCCGCCGGACCGACTCCTCCACCCGCTGCGTACCCGTGCCACGCCACTTGATCTCCGGCGAAGCACAGCTCGGGCAGCGCGCCGGGGCATTTCGCTGATGCCCGCACAGGTGACAACGCAGCGTCTCGTCCGTGCGGTGGTAGGTCATGCTCACGCTGCAATGCGGACACTCCTCCACATGCCCGCACTTGCGACACTGCATGGCGGATGAATAACCGCGCCGGTTGATGAACAAAATCGTCTGCTCCTTCTTCGCCAGCCGCGCGTGCATGCCATCCACCAAACGCCGCGAGAGCGTCACCCCACCTCCACGCTGCCGCATCGCCTCCACCCGCATGTCCACGATGTCGATAAAGGGCAGTTTCCGGTCGTCGATGCGCTGCGTCAGGGTGAGCTGCCCGTATTTGCCGCTGCGCGCATTGGCCCAAGTTTCCAACGAGGGCGTAGCCGAACCCAGCACGCAAAGCGCCCCCGCCAGCTTGGCCCGCATGATTGCCGTATCCCGCCCATGGTAACGAGGCGTCTCGTCCTGTTTGTATGCCGGTTCGTGCTCCTCATCGACCACGATCAAACGCAGATCGCGCACCGGAGCGAACACCGCCGACCGCGCCCCCACCACCACCCGCGCCTCGCCCGTGGCCAGCGCCAGCCAACCATCCAGCCGCTCCCCCTCGCTAAGCGAACTATGCCAGACCACCACGCGATGATCCGGCGCGATGGCCTCCAACCGCGACCGCAACCGAGCCGTGGTCTGCGGCGTAAGCGCCACCTCGGGCACCAGAAACGCGACCCCGCCGCCCGCCGCCAACGCATCCTGAATCGCGCGCAAATACACCTCGGTTTTCCCCGAGCCAGTGACGCCGAAAAGCAGTTGCACGCCAAACTTCCCCGTCGCCAGCGCCGCGCCCAGTCCGTCCACCGCCGCCTGTTGCTCCGCATTGAGCCGATGCGGCTGCGCCGCTACGTGCTCGCCCGCCGCATGATCGTCCGCATAGGCGATGCGCTCCACCCGCCGCGACTCCTCGCGAATCACGCCCCGCGTTACCAAGCCGCTGATCGCCGCCGCCGACACCGCCAGCCGGTCCAACACCAACGACTTCAAAACCGGCCTCGGCTGGCTGCCGAGAAACGCATACACCTTGGCCTGCGCCGGGGCGCGTTTGGCCAGAGCCGCCGCTTCCACAGCATCGAGTGGACGGGCCACCACCAGGAGTTTTTCCTGTTTCAAGGCCGCCGCCTTGCGCACTGCCGCCGGCAACATCGTTTCGATAATACTATCGAGCGGCGCGGCGTAATAGGCGCTCATCCATTTCGCCAGACTCAGCAAATCCGGCGGCAAGGCCGGAAACGGGTAAACCAACCCGGCGAGCGGCTTGCAGCGCTCCACTGGAAAGTCCTTCGGCGCGGAAAACTCCGCCACGATGCCGAGGTGAAACCGGTTCACGATCGGGATACGCACCAGGGAGCCGACTTGCAGGGTGGCGCGCAGCGTCTCCGGCACCTTGTAGTGCAGAAGCTTGTCAAAACCCGCGAGAGGATGGACGCCGACGGTCATTCGTTCCGCACTTCAAGTCATGCGAGCGCCGGTGGCACGAACCAAAACACCGTACGACTAACCGAAAGGGTCCCTGCAAATTCAACCTCGGATGCGCCCCTTCAAACGCATCCTTGGGCGCGGCGAGACACGGCCTAGTTTTGAACTATAACGGGAGTTAGCGGAATTCGCGGAAGGCGGGGGGGATGAGCTGGGCGCTCGTGGCCTCGGCGGCGGCTAGGCGGATTTGAAACTCCATGACCTCTTTGCGCACGGGCGCCTGGTAGTTTTCGAGCAGGCGGGTGAGCTCGGCGAGCGGGTCGGCCGGGCGGCCCTCGGCCTCCGCCGCACAGAGCGCGGTGTAAAGGGACGCACACAGCGACTCGGCCGCACCTGGAGTGAGCCAGACCGGAATCTTTTCCTGCAAAGCGGCGACCTGCCCGAGTTGCTCGGCGGTGAGGAGCTTTTCTTTTTTGAGGAGAGCCTGAAGGAGAAGCACGGATTCTTCGGGCGTGCCGGTCGGCATAAGGGCGAATTTAACGTCCACACGGCCGGGGCGTTTGAGATCGACCTCGACGAGGTCGGGCCGGCTGGTGGCGAGGATCCAGAGGACTTGGCCACGGGTGGTGGGGTCGGACATCTCCTGGGCGAATTGGGAATAGATGCGACCGGAGAGGCCGCCGTCGTTGGCGGAGGAGTCGCGTTTGCCGAGGCTTTGGTCGGCCTCGTCGATGAAGACGATACAGGGTGCGAGGGCGCGGATGAGGCGGAAGGCTTTTTCCAGATTACCCTCGGTTTTACCGTACCACATGTCGCGAAAGTTTTTGAGCTTCACGACGGGGACGGCGCCTTCGCCGGCGATGCAATCCACGACGTAGGTTTTGCCCGTGCCTACGGGGCCGGCGAGTAGGTAGCCCTTGGGGAATTTCTGGGTTTTGCCCTGTTTCCACATGGCTAGGTGGAGCGCGATGAGCTCCTTGGCTTCTTTGAGGCCAGCGATGTCGGCGAGGCGACGGCGGGATTGCAGGAACTCCAGGAGCTCGCCGGCCTCTCGTTCCACGAGTCGTTTTTTAATCGAACCAACGCGATCGAGGGCGAGGGCTTCGCCGGCGTGGTGGGCGAGTTTTACTTCCTGTTCGAGGCTTTGCAGCATCACGCCCTTGAGCGCCCGGCCCAAGGGGGCGAAGTCCGCGGCGGGCAGTGCTTGCGGGTAGGTTTTGGCCCAAAGATTCAGAGCCTGGGTCACCTCGGCCTCGCCGGGGACGGGAATCTCAATCTGTACGGTGCGGGAGTTTTGCACGATGTCCTCGTGTAGTTCGGCGAGGTTTTCCGTGATGAGGAAGGTGGCGAGCGGGTGTTCGCGGTATTGGGCATCGCTGGCCCAGGCGCGCACTCCGGAGACGAGGTGAGCGAGTTCGTAGTGGGCGCCGCGCTGGCCGGTGGGGAAAATCTTTTCCGCCTCGTGGATGATGACGGCAATCTGGCGGGCCGTGCTGCGGGCGAAGGTGGCGGAGCGTAGGATGCGGCCGATTTCGGGAATCGCCGTCTCGGGGTGCCAGCCCTCCTTTACGGCGGCGATGGTCTCGCCGCCCTTCTCGACCCAGATGCCACGGTCGATGCGGTAGCTGAGGATTAGGTCAAATTTCTGGGTCAAATGAGCGAGTCCTTCGTGGAGTGTGCCGAAACGACTTTCAGGGAGGAGCACGAGATCGTGGATGTTGCCAAAGAGGATGAATTGGCTGCTGGCGTGGGCTTCGTAATGGCGGCGGATTTGCTCGGCCCAAGGAGCTTCGAGGCGTGGGTTGGTGGAGGGGGCGGGGGTGCGTTGCATGGCGAAGGGAGGGAGCGAACGTTACGCTTTATGATCGGTGATGGGAGCGGGCGGCTCGGGTGGGCGCAGGGTGCGGATGGCTTTTTGCGCGGCGCGATTTTTGGCGAGCAGGTCTTCGGCAAGGGCGCGGGCATCGGGCTGGCCGGTGGCGAAGAGTTCCGTCTGGGCGAGGGTCTCCCTGGCGGTTTTCAGGGTGTCTTCGAGTGCTTGGGTGGCGACGGTGAATTCCTCTTGGCGGAGACGCCAGGCTTCGCGGCGCTCGGGCTGACTGAGGCGGGACGCGGTGATCTCGTCGGCGATAAGCTCCAGTTGATCGACGAGGCGGGTGGCACCCTCGTGGTAGCCGAATTGGGCCAACCAGGGGGTCTCGCGCACGTGCTGGAGGATACGGTGTTCGGTTTCGTAGGCGAAGCGGAGTGCGCGCCCGGCTTCGGGTGCCAGCTGGGTCATGCGAGAACGCAGCTCCTCCTCGCGACGCTGTTTATCGGCAAGGGCTTGCGCACTTACCTCGGTCTGGAGCAGGGCGAGCAAACGCTCGCTCTGCTGGCCCCAAAAGTGAATATTCCACACGACGGCACCCAGGTAGGTGAGGGTGTTTGCCCACCAAGGCAGGCCGACAACCCAGCCAGCGGTGGCGATGACGAAGGGTATCCAGGTCAGCGGTTCCCAGAGGAGGCGAGTGAGGATTTTGCGACGCATGGCAGGGCTCAGTAAGCGGCGAGCAGAAGGCGGGCGTAGCGGCAGCGGTTTTCCCAGGCTTTATAGCTTTCCTGGGGGAGGCGCGGCGGGGCCTGGGTGCTCCCGGTGCCGACGGCGTGGATACGATTCTCGACGATGCCTTTGGCTTGGATAAAGAGGGCTCGAATCGCTTCGGCCCGAGCGATGGAGAGGCGGAGGTCGTCGGCGGGGTCGTTGCCCGGAGCGACTCCGGCCTCGATGATGATGCGGTAGCGCGGGTAGTGGACGGTCTTCGCAAGAGCTTGTTCAAGA
>JAIXRU010000131.1 GCA_027485045.1 Opitutaceae bacterium
CCACCCTCGCCTCCCGCACCGGCGTGCGCCTGGCCTGCGACCTGACCGACTTACTTGCGCCCGCCGACCTAGTTGTAGTCGCTTTCAAACCCCAACATCTGGCCGGTGCAGATCCTCGCCTTGCCGAGCTCACTCGCGGTAAACTTGTCCTCTCCGTGCTCGCCGCCAAAACTCTGGCGCGTCTCGCCAAAACCTTTCCCCACGCCCGCAATATCGTTCGCACCATGCCAAACACCCCCGCCGCCATCGGCGCTGGCGTGACTGGTTGGGCCGCACTCTCGCCGCTGGCCGACGCAGACAAAGCCACCGTGGTCTCTCTGCTCTGCGCCATGGGCCGCGAAATTGAACTACCCGAAACTCAAATCGACGCGCTCATGGCAGTCAGTGGCTGCGGCCCGGCCTTCGTTTTTGAGTTCACCGCAGCATTGCGCGAAGCCGGGGTGGCCTGTGGCCTCAGTCGAGAAACCGCCCATTTACTTGCGCTCGAGACCGTAGTCGGTGCGGCCAAACTCATGGCCCACACCGGCACCGAACCCGAAGAATTGCGCAACCAGGTGACCTCCCCCAAAGGCACCACCTACGCCGGGCTGCAAGTCCTGCAAGCGCGGGATTTTCGCGGCCTCCTGCGCGACACCGCCCTCGCCAGCAAAGCCCGTTCCGCCGAACTTTCCGCGCAAGAATAATCAGGGAACCAGCGTTCGCACCCGAACACAAAAAAGGCCGGGCTGTATAAAGCTCGGCCGGAAATGAGGCGGGAGATCGGGAGGCTCAGCCTTGATCAACGCGGCCCTTAAGAAAGGCCAGGACATCTTGAAACTTGGTTCGATTGTCCTCGTCGGCGGCGATCAGATTCTCGTGCGCGGCCAGAACATGGCGTGCGTTTTCGAGCTCGTTCATTTTCGCCTGGGGGGCGAGCGCGGTGCCAGCATCGCGTAACTGCGTCGCTGCGTCAGGACAATCAACCACTAACAAACGGTGGAGGCCCAGATTTTTGATCAATTCCAAATTACGCTCACCAACATGACATAAAACCAAGGAGCCATTGTCTCCAGCTTTGCGCAGCTCTAATGCAGCTCCGGCCAGCACGCCAAGGAAGGTGCTGTCCATGCTGGAACAGTTCTTGAAATCCATCACGAAGCGCGAGCGGTCCTGACGCCTCATTTCGGTCATGAAATCGCGTAAGGAAGCGCTATTTTGAAACGAGGCACGCCCTTCTATACGTATCATGACCGGATCACAGGAGGCATCTACGAGAAAAGTGGGCGAAACGGATTCAGGCATAGCTTTGGAGGAACGATAAGCGACCATGCTAAACTAGGTGTCGCTCGCTCCGCATGCAAGCAAGCGGAGCGAGCGTTCAACGACTATTTTTACAAAGTCTTTAACGTTTAGTTTTGCGCTACTATCTGACGCAGCACGTAGGGTAGAATTCCGCCGTGCTGATAATAATCGATCTCGATGGGTGTATCGATGCGGCAGCGCACCGACACGTTGTCCACCGTGCCGTCCTTGCGCGTCACTTTGAGCACCAGATCCTGCTGCGGTTTGATCGAGGCATCAAGGCCTACGACATCATAGGACTCGGTGCCATCGAGCTTCAAGGTCTGGGCGGTGACGCCGTCCTTGAACTGCAAGGGCAACACTCCCATGCCGACCAGGTTCGAGCGATGGATGCGCTCGAAAGACTGCGCGACCACAACTTTGACGCCTAGCAGGTTGGTGCCCTTCGCAGCCCAGTCACGAGAGGAACCCGTGCCGTATTCCTGGCCAGCGAGAATGATGAGGGGAACACCGGCCTTTTGGTAGGCCATCGAGGCGTCGTAGATTGATGTCTTCGCGCCGTCGGCACCGAGGGTGTTGCCCCCTTCTTCACCGCCAAGCATGAGATTCTTGATACGGACGTTGGCGAAGGTGCCACGGGTCATCACGCGATCATTGCCGCGGCGGCTGCCGTATGAGTTGAAGTCCTCAAAGGTGACGCCGTTTTCGAGCAAGTATTTTCCGGCCGGGCTGCTCTTCTTGATCGCGCCGGCAGGAGAGATGTGGTCCGTGGTTACGGAGTCCCCAAAGATGCCTAGCGCCTTGGCTCCGGTGATGGGCTTGATGGTGCCGAGTGTGAGAGAGAAGTTCGCGAAGAAGGGCGGTTCTTGGATGTAAGTCGAGGATGCGTCAAAAGAGTAGACGTTGCCGGTAGTGGACGGGATCTCATTCCACTTCGGATTCTGAGCGGCGAAATCGGTGTAGAGCTTACGGAAGACTTCTGGCTTGAGCGCAGCTTCAAGCTGGTCGCGCACCTCTTGGAGTGTGGGCCAGATATCTTTGAGATAAACCGGGGCACCATCACTGCCATTGCCAATGGGTTCAGCCGCAAGATTGATGTTTACCCGGCCGGCGAGGGCGAAAGCGACAACCAGCGGAGGCGACATCAGGAAGTTGCTCTTGATGTTCTGGTGCACACGGGCTTCGAAGTTACGGTTGCCCGAGAGCACGGAGGCGGCGACGAGATCGTTCGAGACCACGGCGGCTTCAATTGCGGTATCGAGCGGGCCAGAATTGCCGATGCAGGTTGTGCAGCCGTAGCCGACGGTTTGGAAACCCAACTGATCAAGATAGGGCGCGAGACCAGTCTTCTCCAAATAATCCGTGACGACGCGAGAGCCGGGAGCGAGCGAGGATTTAACCAGTGGGTTAACCTTCAAGCCCTTGGCGACGGCTTTCTTCGCCAGCAAGCCGGCGGCGAGCATCACGCTCGGATTTGAAGTGTTGGTGCAGCTCGTGATGGCGGCGATCAGCACGCTGCCATGGCCGAGCTTTTGGCCATGAACTTCCGCCGTGACGGAGGCCAAGTCGGAGGCATTTTTGCCAAATCCATTTTCGTTAACCGGTTTGGAGAATGCCGAGGTAAACTCCTGCTTGAGCGCATCCAGCTCGATACGATCCTGCGGGCGCTTCGGGCCGGCCACGGAAGGAACCACGGTGGAGAGATCAAGGGACAGTTCGGTAGAGTAATCGATGTCGCCCTTTTGCGGAATGCCCCAAAGATTCTGCGCCTTGTAATAAGCTTCATAGAGCGCGATGTGTTCGTCGGCACGTCCGGTCGAGCGGAGATAAGCAGCGGACTCGGCGTCGATGGGGAAGAATCCCATGGTCGCTCCGTATTCCGGGGCCATGTTGGCAATGGTGGCGCGATCGACCACGGGCAGAGCAGCAGCGCCCGGGCCGTAGAATTCGACGAACTTACCCACGACCTTGGCCTTGCGCAGGAGCTGCGTGAGCGTAAGCGCAAGATCGGTTGCCGTCACCCCCTCGCGCAGAGCGCCCGTGAGATGTACGCCGACCACATCCGGAGTAAGGAAATACACCGGCTGTCCCAGCATGCCGGCCTCAGCCTCGATGCCACCTACTCCCCAGCCAACGATGCCGATGCCATTGATCATCGTGGTGTGTGAGTCGGTACCCACCAGAGTGTCCGGATAGTAGACCCCGTTGCCATCCTTCAGGACGCCCTTTGCCAGATATTCCAAATTAACCTGATGCACGATGCCGATGCCCGGAGGCACCACCTTGAACGTATCGAAAGCTTGCATACCCCACTTCAGGAACTGGTAACGCTCGCGATTGCGCGAAAACTCGAGTTCGAGGTTTTTGGCCAGGGCGTCAGCCGTGCCGGCAAAGTCCACCTGCACCGAGTGGTCCACCACGAGATCCACGGGAACCAGTGGCTCGATAATCTTGGGGTTTTTCCCTAGCTTGGTCACCGCCGAGCGCATGGCGGCCAGATCCACCAGAAGCGGCACACCGGTGAAATCCTGCAATACGATACGAGCAACCACGAAGGGGATCTCCTCGGTTCGCGGTGCCTTGGCCTGCCAACCGGCGAGATCGCGAATGGCTGGCTCGGCTACGCGCTTGCCGTCGCAGTTGCGCAGCAGTGACTCCAACACCAGACGAATGGAGACCGGGAGGCGTGAGACCTTAAACCCAGAATGCTCAAGCGCGGGCAGAGAGTAGAAAGAATGCGCGCCGCCATTAGCGGTAAATTTTTGTAGTGTGTTAAACGGATTGGGAAGGCTCATCGTTGACGTTTGGGAAAAGGAGTAGGGCGGCGACGGGGCAGGACACGAAACAGGCCGGCCAAGTCGGGCCGGCCCGGAGGACCAAAGAGTTATTTGGCGAGCGCAGCCTTGACCGCCTCAAAATTAGGCAAGTCCTTTGGCGTAGCGGTTTTCTCGGCGTATTTAATCACACCGTCCTGACCGATCACAAAAGCGGCCCGGGCCGAAGTGTCACCGATTCCAGCCAAGCCTGGAAAGAGCACATCATAAGCCTTGGTGGTTTCCTTGTTCAGATCGGAAACGATCGTCAGTTTAATATTCTCTTTCTTGGCCCAAGCTTCTTGCGCGAATGGACTATCCACGCTGATCGCGATAACCTCGGCCCCAAGCGAGGCATAAGCTGCAAGGCCTGAAGTGATGTCGCAAAGCTCGGCGGTGCAGACTCCGGTGAATGCGAGAGGGAAAAACAAAAGCACCGTCTGCTTCTGCCCAAAGTTGGCAGACAGCTTGACGTCCACTAGGCCATCAGCGGTTTTGGATTTTAAGGTGAAATCTGGAGCGAGGGTGCCGACGGAGAGAGCCATGATGAGTGATGTAGGTTGTTAAATAAGCAAGGGGGCGAAAAGGGTGCCGACCAAGCGAAGAACAGCACTCACCCTGACTACTGTAAAGGCTGCCGCAATCCGTTTTTGATGCATCCGTTAACCAAAACTTACGATCAATGAGCTACACCTTCCGCTGGCATTGACAGCTTAAAGACATGACTTACGGTCATCGGCTCTTCCATAGACCGCGCCTACGACGACTGAATTTGTCACCATGACCTCCGCTCACAATCCGCCAAACGCCACCGGCGCCCGCGACTTCGTGAAGCAGTCCACTCTTTACCAGGAGTTCTTGGCTGAAAGAGAAGAAATTCTAAAACACAAATGGCTCGAGTCTGAGCGCTTGGGTTACGATATCGGCTTTGAACGTGCCCTTTTGGACTGGATTCGCAAACATCGCGATAGCTGGCGTGCGGCCCGCCGCTCAGGATCGGGCCTTACGCCGCCAGTATTCCCAACCAGAGAAGACAAGGATTTGGTTTAGGCTGCGTTCTTCGACTCGTCCCCGTCTTCGCTGATAGCTTTTTCCGTCTTGGATCGACGACGTAGTTGCGGTCGGCGTTCGCCGGCAACGACACAGGCAGTGATGACCACCTCGGCGACATCATCGCGAGAAGGGAGATCAAACATCACATCAAGCATGATTTTCTCCATGATAGATCGCAGAGCCCGCGCACCGGTTTTCAGTGTAATGGCCTTGCGGGCGATTGCGGTCAGCGCGTCCGAGGTAAATCGCAGAGTCACGCCATCAATCGCGAACAGCTTGGCGTATTGTTTAACTAAAGAGTTTTTCGTATCCAATAAGACCTTCTCAAGGTCGGCCTGCTTCAAGGGAGCGAGGACAGAAACCACCGGTAAACGACCGATAAACTCCGGAATCATTCCGTAGCGGACCAGATCCTCCGGCGCGAGCGAACGCATTAGCGCCTCCGCTGCTTCATCGTCGCTTTGGTCAGTAAGCAGCTTGGTCGAGGCATGCGCGCCGAAACCGATGCCACGCGAGCCAAGCCTGCGCTGGACGATGGCATCGAGTCCGACGAAAGCACCGCCGCAGATGAAGAGAATGTTCTGGGTGTTAACCTGAACCAACTCCTGGTTCGGGTGTTTGCGGCCACCTTGCGGAGGCACGTTACAAACCGTGCCCTCAAGAATCTTCAACAAGGCCTGCTGCACGCCCTCTCCCGAAACGTCACGGGTAATAGAAACGTTCTCGGTCTTGCGACCGATCTTGTCGATTTCGTCGATATAAACGATGCCGCACTCAGCGCGCTTAACATCGAAATTTGCGTTTTGAAGCAGACGCACAATCACGTTCTCCACGTCGTCGCCTACATAGCCTGCTTCCGTCAGCGTGGTAGCATCAGCGATCGCGAAAGGCACATCGAGGGTCCGAGCCAAGGTGCGTGCAAGCAGGGTCTTGCCCGAGCCAGTCGGACCTGTAAGCAGAATGTTACTCTTCTCGACCTCAACTTCGGTGAACTCAGGTGCCAAGGCTTCACCGGCGCGGTCTGGAGATCCAACGCCAAAACTCAGTCTCTTGTAATGGTTGTAAACTGCGACCGAGAGCACTTTCTTGGCGTGGTCCTGACCGATGACATGCTCGTCGAGGGTGCGCTTAATCTCCGAAGGTTTAAGTAATTGAAACGTGGTCTTTCGCTCCACCGAAGGTGATGAAAACTCACGGTCAATGATGGTTTTGCATACATTTACACAGGCGTCGCAAATGTACACGCCGGGCCCAGCGATGATCTTGCGAACCTCGGACTGCGGCTTACCGCAAAACGAACAGAGATTTACCCGCGTAGCCTTGGCCATGTGCTTTATGACCTTAGGATGAACAAGTAACCAGTGATGTCGAGGCGTAAGTCATTGGGCTACTTAGCCTAAGTATCTGAGGTTTTAGGCACTGGCACTGGAAACGGGCGTGATCACGGAGGCCTCGGCCGAATTCTCCACGACATGATCTACAAGTCCGTAATCCTTGGCTTCCTGTGCACTTAGAAAATAGTCGCGGTCCGTATCCTTTTCGAGCTGCTCAATCGTCTTACCAGTGTGGCGAGCGATCACCTGATTGAGCGTCTGGCGCCAACGCAGGATTTCTTTGGCCGCGATAGCGATGTCTGAAGCCTGACCACCCGCGCCACCACTTGGCTGATGAATCATAACCCGGCTGTGCGGCAGCGCAAAACGCTTACCTTTGGTGCCCGCAGCAAGCAATACCGTCGCCATGCTGGCGGCTTGGCCAATGCAATAGGTAACCACGTCGCACTGCAGGAAACGAATGGTATCGTAGATCGCCATGCCCCCGGTGACAACACCGCCAGGCGAGTTGATATACAGGTGAATATCCTTTTTGGGATCTTCCATCTGGAGGAACAAAAGCTGCGCAATCACGACATTGGCCACGCCATCATCGATAGGCGTGCCAATAAAGATAATGCGGTCTTTCAGCAGGCGGGAATAGATGTCCATCGACCGCTCAACGCGGCCGTTGTTTTCAATCACCATCGGAACGTAATAACTCATGGGTAATCACGTTCACCGGCTAGGCGCGGAAGGCAAGCGCGACAGTGACAGCCCTGCCGTCAAAAAAATAAAAAGCCCCGCCGCGAAAACCGCAGACGGGGCGATAACTGCACGCGGCAAACGGCCACGAGGAGTTCCAGTCTTAAACTGCCGCGACTTCAGCGCTCTCCGTCACGACGGCCTTCGCCACGAGGAGATCCAAGGCCTTATCGAAAACGATGCTTTGCTGCACCGCGCGCAGGCGCTCACGGTCATTGGTCAGCTCCTTAACCAGCTTGTCCGGCTTGGTGCCGGTCTGCATGGATTGGCGATAGAGAAAGGCGTCTATATCCGACGCATCCACCGCCAGCTTTTCCTGCTCGGCTACACGGGCGAGAATAAGCTGCGTTTTAACCCGGCTGTGCGCGGCCTTTTTGGCCCCCTCGATCAGTTGATCTTTGTCCTTCTCGAATTGTTCAGCCGTGAGCCCACGGCGCTGGTTTTCTTGGATAAACTGACGAAGCACGCTCTGCGTCTCTTGCTCGATGAGACTCTCAGGGACTGGAAATTCGATTTTGGAGACCAATGCATCCACGATTTGGCGACGCTTGCCAGAGGTGTTTTCGTGGTCTTTGCGCGCTTTGAGATTATTGCGAATCTTGGTCTGCAAACCGGCAAGATCATCAACTTGATTGGCCTTGAAAAACGCTTCGTCCAGCTCGGGCAATACACGCTCGCGAATCTCGAGGATCTCGACTGCATAAACGGCAGTTTTACCCGCCAAAGCAGGCGCCGCTGAAAACTCAGCGGGGAAGGTCACTGAAACCTCCTTCTTGTCCCCGGAGCTAAGGCCGGCGAGTTGCTTACCGAGCCCGGGAATAAGACCTTCGTTTTCGCCTTCAACTTCTTCCCAAGTCTGAGTCACTTTGCCGAAAATCTGCTTTTCGGGGACCAACTCAAGAATGGGCTTACCGTCGACCGTACCTTCGTAAGCAAGCTTAACGTAGTCGCTCTTTTGGGCCGGGCGTTCGGCAACCTTAAAGTCAGCTCGTTCGCTGCGCAGGGCCTCAATGCCTTTAGCGACTTCAGCTTCAGTCGGTTCGACAGGGGTGACTGTCACAGGAATACCAACCAGGTCGGGCAACTCAAAGCTAGGACGGAGGTCCACGGTGAAAACAATACCGGCAAATTTATCGGGAGCGATATCCCCCTCTTGCACATGAACCACTTGAACAATATCGAGTTTCGACTCGTCCAATGCACCACGATAAGCCTTGCCGACGACCTTCTGCTTAAACTCTTCAGCCACGGCTTTGCCGTATTGCTTAAGAATCATTTGGGCCGGAGCCTTACCGGGACGAAAACCAGGAATGCTGGCATGCTTGGATATCTCACCGATCACAAGTTTATACTCGGCAGCGACTTCCACTGCATCGAGATTGACGGAGATAGTTTTACGAGTTGGCGAGACGTCTAGGATTTGGATGTTCACAGGCTAAAATCAGCAGGGTTTCGTGGATAGAATCGTTCACCCTACGCAACCGCGCAAAAGCCGGTCAATGCCTGATTCTAACTTGATTCTCACGCTTGCCGCGCCCGACGTCCGCCCGCTTGCTCCAACGCACATCCCATCGTGCTCAGCCTCCGTCAACTCCTAGATCGTCACGTCTCCCTGCTATTGGTGGATTCCAGTTCGACGCGAGTCGAAGCGGCACTTTGGCAAGGAGGCGCGTCCAGGCCAGTTTATACGGTCTATTTCGACGGCGAGGCCTCCTCAGCATTGCCGGAAGTCACCGCGCAGCTGCTCACCGCCGCCTCGCTACGAGTGCACAATCTGGATGCCTTAGCTTTTTGCGCCGGTCCAGGTTCCGTGCTGGGAATCCGTCTCGCCGCAGCCTCGCTACGCTCTTGGCGTGCGTTAAAACCTTCCCTTAGTTTGTACTCATACCAAAGCCTGACGTTACTCGCCGCCGCCCACCCCGACCGGACGATTCTGGCAGACGCTCGGCGTGATAGCTGGCACGTGGTTCGGCCGGAATCGCCCGATCAAATACAACGCTACTCCACTGAGCAGATAGCAAAGCTATCGCGTATCTGTTCTTTGGGCACGCCTGAGACCTTTCGTCGCTGGTCCGCCCTGCCCGCTGAAGTGGCCGTCGCCAGCCTTGAGTATTCTCCGTCCGCTTTACTTTGCGGCGCGCCGGATGGGCCGTTTTTCTCGGCGTCTCCTGAACCAGAGGCATTTCTCGCCGAAACACCTAGCTACGTAACGTGGACTCCGCAAATCCACCAAGCGCCGAGCCCTCGCCCAGCAAAATGAGCACCCCATCCAGCCTTCCCCTTCGCTGCTGGGCGGAAATCGACTTGGCCGCGCTGGAACGCAACCTGCGGCGTATCCGCGCCTCGCTCCCCCGGCACATGCGCTACGTCGCCGTGGTAAAGGCCGACGCCTACGGCCACGGTTTGCCTCAGATCGCCGCAAGGCTCATGCACGCAGGAGCGGATTTGTTCGCGGTGGCGAACCTTGCCGAGGCCGCCGCCCTGCGAGAAATCGGACCCGACTGGCCGATCCTTCTTCTCGGTGCGCTATTGCCGGATGAAGACCGCTTCGTTCCAGATTACGACGTCGCCGTGACCGTGTCATCCGTGGACGAAGTCGAACGACTCGACCGTGCCGCCGCCACCGCCCGCAAGCGACTCGATGTTCACCTCAAAATAGATACCGGCATGGGACGACTCGGAGTATGGCACGAGGAAGTCGCCTCGGTTTACCTCGCTATCCGGGACGCAGCTAATCTTCGACTCGCGGGCGTGTTCACCCACTTTTCCAGCTCGGACGACGATCCCGCTCTCACGGCCGAACAACGCAGGCGTTTTCTCCATGCGCTAGATACCCAATGCCCCGAACTGGATCGGGAAAACTTATTCATTCATGCGGACAACAGCGCCGGCCTCGAAACCATCGAGCAAGCCGGCCCGTTCAACGCCGTGCGCATCGGCCTGCTCCAATTCGGTATTCTTCCCAGCACCACTTCGTTGCTTTCGGAAGTCTTCGCCGAACCCGTATTCAGTTTTCGCACCCGTGTAGGTCTGGTTAAGAATCTGCCGGCCGGCACCGGCATCAGCTACGGCAGCACCCACATATTAAAACGCCCCTCGCGTATCGCAGTCCTGACAGCGGGTTATGGCGACGGCATCCCTCGCTCCGCCAGCAACCGGGGTGAGGTACTCATTCGCGGTAAGCGTTGCCCCATCCTTGGACGTGTTACCATGGACCAAACGATCGTAGACGTGACGGATCTGTCAGTGGTGATAGCCGGGGATGAAGCCGTGCTCGTCGGGCACCAAGATAATGCGGAAATCCCCCTCGCTGAATTCAGCCGCTGGGCCGATACCATTCCCTGGGAAACCCTTTGCTCCGTAACAAAAAGAGTGCCTCGTATTTACCGAACGCCCCTAGGCGGTTAAACTCTGCCGGACCCACTGGCGGTTTCAGTCGAGGCAATGAAACTTTGCCTTTTCGTCAGCGTCTCTAGGATTAGAAATCGTTAAACCGACTGACCCCATCCCCTACCCTATGACGCCCCCACTCGACCCCCGCGAGGCGTGGCAACCCCTGCCCGCTTCCGCATGGAATGCCGAACTTGCTCGTCACCTCTTGCGCCGCGCTGGATGGGCGGCCCGACCCGATGAAGTAGCCCGCGCAGTCAAAGACGGACTTGGCAATACGCTCGACCGTCTGTTTCCCGCCACTCCGCCCCCTCTGCCCAGGCCGGTTTTTCTGCCTCTTGCAGAAACCCGCAAAGCGGAAATTCGTTCACTCCGACGTGACACGACAGATCCAGAGCAACGCCGAATCTACGAGCGCGAAGAACGAGAACTCGAACGCACCTCCGGTGTCGAAATAAGCTTTAAATGGCTTCAAGCTGCGGCCGACCCGACTCGCTCCGTTTACGAAAAATGGTTCCTCTTCTTAACAGACGTTTACGTCGTCAGCATGGAGAAAGTCCGCAGCGCGGAGTTGATGTTCAAACATTACGATCTCCTGCGCGTTAACGGCACCGGTCCTGCCCCCGCGCTCACCAAAGCCGTTTCACGCTCGGCGGCGATGATTCGCTACCTGGACCTCGAACTCAGTTCGAAAAAAGCGCCAAACGAAAACTTCGCCCGCGAACTCATGGAGCTCTTCACGCTCGGTGAAGGCAACTACACCGAGAACGACATCAAGCAGGCCGCCCGCGCTTTCACTGGCTACCGTAACGGTAAGGACGGGTTTCGCCAAAATGATCGCGACACCAGTGCCAAAACGGTGTTCGGTCAGACCGGCCCTTATCTCGGCGATGACGTAATTGACCTAATCTACCAACAGCCCGCAGCCGCCACTTTTCTTCCCCGGGAAATGGCGCGTTTTTATCTTACGGACCAAGCCTTGCCACATGAGTTTTTCGCCCCACTGGGCGAGGCTTGGCGAACCACGGGGTTTAACCTGCGGGAACTCTGCCTTCGGTTCTTCGGTTCATGCGCTTTCTACGCCCCGACCTTTCGCGCCAACTATATCAAAAGTCCCATCCACTTCTACCTCGGGCTTCTGCAGGATCTAGGACTGGACGTGCTGCCGCTTCAACGCACCACGCTACAACCCCTTCGCCAAATGGGGCAGACCTTCCTCCTCCCGCCCAACGTCCGCGGCTGGGTCGGAGGTCGCTTATGGATCAACTCCTCCACCCTGGCCGCCCGCCGCCAGCTAGCCCAGACCCTGTGCACTCCTCTCGACGAAGACCGTCTCAACGCCGATGAACGCCTGGAGCTCGTCGGCGCGCGCGACGCCGGGCATGGGCGCTTCACTGTGGATAACGAACGCATCACCTCCTTCACCTCATTGGGAGCAACCGGAATGGCCGAACGGCTGTGCGACTATTTCCTGCCTGTGCGCGTCACCCCGGAATACCGCTCTGCGCTCACTCAGTTCCTCGGCGAGAACCGCTCTAATGAAGCCGAGGTTAAAGCCCGAAGCGCCACGATCGCCGTGCTTCAGTCTCCCGAATACCAGCTCTGTTGATACCCCTAACTCGAACCGCCCCTAAACCCCAGCCGGCCCCCATGTCTTCCCTGCTCTTACCCTCCACCCGCCGCGAGTTTCTCCGACTCTCCAGCAAAGGCGTGGGACTACTCGCTTTCAGCCGCTTCGCTCCACAGTTCCTAGTCCAGACCTCGCTCGCCGCACCCAAACCCGAAAAGGACCGCAGGATCCTTGTCCTCGTACAACTTGCAGGCGGAAACGATGGCCTAAACACCGTGGTACCCTTTACCGATCCCGCTTACCATAGCCTTCGCCCCACCCTGGCCCTTGGCCAAAAAGAGGTGCTCCCTCTAAACGATAACCTCGGCTTTCACCCGGCCTGCGCACCTCTCCATGCCCTGCTTAACGAAGGACACCTCGGCATCGTGCAAAACGTGGGCTACCCCAACCCCAACCGTTCCCATTTTCGCTCGACCGAAATCTGGGAAACCGCCTCTGCCGCCGATGAGACCTCCTCCTCCGGCTGGATAGGGCGCTACCTCGACAACGCCTGCGCCGGTGCGCCCGGCTCGGATGCACCCGAAGCCGTGCATATCAGCGCCGAGGTTCCGCAATCCTTCGGGGGGGTCCATCCGCACAACACCTATGGACTTTCCCTCGGTACCCGCGCCGGACGCAACGACTCCGCTTTACTCGAACGCCTTGCCGCTCAAGGCGCCGCCACCGGCAGCGAAAAGTCCGATACCAACCATGACTTCCTGCGCGCCACCTTGATGGACTCGCTCGTGTCCGAGAAGAAAATCCAACGCATAATCGACACCAATAAACCTGAAACCACCTACCCCGGCGGACAGTTTGCCCAGGCCTTGCGCAACGTCGGCGGTCTCATTGCAGCGGGACTCTCCACCAGAGTATACTTTGTTTCACTCGGCGGCTTCGATACCCACGCCAACCAAGCGGGCGCCCACACCGCCCTGCTTCGCCAGCTTTCCGAAGGGCTCGCTGCCTTTCAAAAAGACCTTACAGCTCGCGGGCTCGATGACCAAGTGCTGACCATGACCTTTTCCGAATTCGGACGCCGGCCCAACGAAAACCAATCAGGTGGCACCGATCACGGCACCGCGGCACCGCTTTTCGTAATGGGACGTCAAATACACGGCCCGATTCACGGCACCGCGCCCAGTCTGGTATTGGAGAAAAACGCCGATCTCGCTTACTCCACGGATTTCCGCTCGGTCTACGCCACCGTGCTCGACCGCTGGCTTGAATGTCCCGCCGACACGATTCTGGGCACCAAGCAGGATCGCCTCGGATTTCTCGGCTAACCGAGCGTCATGCGCGCAAAAAACCCCGGTGCGCCACAGGCGCCACCGGGGCTGACAGGTTAACAGGGAGGTTTAAACAGCAGCTTCGCCGCGCTCATCCGTGCGGATGCGGATGGCGTCTTCGATGCCGACAACGAACACCTTGCCATCACCGATTTTGCCGGTTTTTGCGGCCTTGACGATGGCGTCCACGGTCTTGGTGACGAGCTCGTCACCAACCACGATCTCTAGTTTGACCTTGGGCAGGAAATCCACGGTGTATTCAGAACCCCGATAAATTTCCGTATGACCTTTTTGACGGCCGAAGCCCTTGACCTCGGTGACGGTCATGCCTTCGACGCCAACTGCGGCAAGGGCTTCTTTAACTTCTTCAAGTTTGAACGGTTTGATTACAGCGATGATGAGTTTCATAGTAATACGAATAGTGGGTTAATAATGGGGTAGCGAGTCTTAGTCCACGTAACCCTCTTCGCCATGCTCGTTAATGTCGAGCCCTTGACGCTCAACTTCTGGAGTGGGGCGAAGTCCGACCAAGGCCTTCACGATATAGGCGATAACCACGGTTGCGACGATAGAGAGCACCAAGGTAACCCCGATGGCCTTGACCTGCTCGAGCCAGAGGCCGCCCTCGGCCACGAGTTTGTAGAGGCCATTGGCCTTGGCGTAAGTGTTTGCGTCAGTCAGGTTTCCATTGACGGAGGAGGTGGCAAGCACGCCAGTAAGCAGCGCGCCAAGGGTGCCGCCGACAGCGTGGACGCCGAAGGTATCAAGGGCGTCGTCGTAGCCGAACTTGGCCTTAAGCACGGTGCAGAAGATATAAGGAACAATGGCGGCAACCACGCCAATGATTACTGCACCGGTGGAATCCACGAAACCAGCAGCAGGAGTGATCACGACCAGACCGGCGACTACGCCGGAGCAGAAGCCGAGGATCGAGGCGTGACCACGGAAAACCAGCTCGATCATGCCCCAGACAAAACCGGCCACGGCGGCAGCGATCATAGTGGTCATGAAGGCGTTGGCGGCGACGCCATCGGCGGCGAGGGCGGAACCGGCATTGAAGCCGAACCAGCCGACATAGAGCATACCGGTGCCGACCATACACAACACCATGGAGTGCGGGGTCATTTTCTCCTTACCGAAGCCGAGACGGGGCCCGAGGATAAGACAGAGGATGAGAGCGGACCAGCCGGAGCTCATGTGCACCACGGTGCCACCAGCGAAGTCGATCGCGCGGATCACCGCATCGCCGTTCCAGACGCCGTTCATCAAACCCGTGACACCCCAAACCATGTGGGCTAGCGGGAAGTAAACCACGACCATCCAGATGGTTACAAACAACAAAACCGCCGTGAACTTCATGCGTTCGGCAACCGCACCTACAATCAGAGCGGGCGTGATAATGGCGAACATCATCTGATACATCGCAAACACGTTCTGGCTGATCCACCAAGCGTAGTCGGTATTGGGCGCGGAAGTAACACCCTTTAGGAAGAAAAACTCCGTTCCACCCAAGAATGGACTGTTGAAGCTCTTGCCGAAGACCAGCGAGTAACCGAAGGCCCACCACATAAGAGTCACCAAGCCGGTGATGCCCAAGCACTGTGCCAGCACGGAGAGCACGTTCTTCTTGCGCACGAGACCGCCGTAAAAAAGCGCCAGGCCGGGTAGCGTCATGAAAAGCACCAAGGCGGCGCAAATCATCATGAAACCGTTATGACCGGGACCGGCCACTCCGGGTAATGCAGCACCAGGATCGGTGTTATTGACATACGCGGTGAACGCGGCGTCAGCCGACGGCGCGACAACCGCTGCGGCAGCGGCTACCGGAGCGGCTTCCTGAGCCGTAACCTGGATAGATGCGCCAACCAAAGCCAGCGCACATAGAATAGTTTTGTAGAGGGTCTTCATGGACAAAGGAAATTTAGCAAACATCGCGCCATGAATTAAAATACTAGAATGATTCTCATAATTTTATATGTAAATTATTCAATTAAAATGACTTACATGCTAAAGTAATTACATTCATCATTAACCATTGGCTGGTCAAAATCTACCAGATGAACAAAAAAGCCGACTTCCCGCAAAGGAAGTCGGCCGAAGCTTGAGCGAAGAACCTAATTATCAGGAAGGCCAGCTTAGATCGCAGCGTCGCCGCGTTCGTCGGTGCGGATGCGGACGGCATCCTCGAGGGCGACCACGAAGACTTTGCCGTCACCGATCTTACCGGTCCTGGCGGCCTTCACGATGGCTTCCACCGTCTTGGTCACGACATCGTCAGCAACGACGATTTCGAGCTTAACCTTGGGCAGGAAATCGACCGTGTATTCAGAACCACGATAGATTTCGGTGTGACCCTTCTGGCGACCGAAGCCTTTGACCTCGGTAACGGTCATGCCTTCAACGCCGATTTCGGAGAGAGCTTCTTTAACTTCTTCGAGTTTAAAGGGTTTGATGATAGCGATGATAAGTTTCATAGGTGAGATAGGTAGGGGTTAAATCAGTCAACGTAACCTTCTTCGCGATGCTCGTTGATATCAAGCCCTTGGCTCTCAACTTCGTGCGTGGGACGGAGACCCACTAGAATCTTAACGAAGTAAGCAATGACAACGGTAGCAACAATGGAGAGGACCAAGGTGACGCCGATAGCCTTGACTTGCTCTAACCAGAGACCGCCCTCGGCCACGAGTTTATAAAGGCCGTTAGCCTTGGCGTAAGTGTTGGCGTCGGTGAGGTTACCATTGACCGAGGAAGTGGCCAAGACACCGGTGAGCAACGCTCCAAGGGTGCCGCCGACGGCGTGAACACCGAAGGTGTCGAGCGCGTCATCGTAACCAAACTTGGCCTTCAGCACGGTGCAGAAGATATAGGGGACTATCGCGGCAACTACACCGATGATCACGGCACCGGTCGAATCAACGAAACCGGCAGCGGGAGTGATGACCACGAGACCAGCAACGATGCCAGAGCAGAAGCCGAGGATCGAAGCGTGACCGCGGAAAACCAGCTCGATCATACCCCAAACAAAACCGGCCACAGCAGCGGCAATCATGGTGGTCATGAAAGCATTGGCAGCGACACCGTCGGCAGCAAGTGCGGATCCAGCGTTAAAGCCAAACCAACCCACATACAGCATGCCCGTTCCGACCATGCACAATACCATCGAGTGAGGAGGCATCTTTTCCTTACCGAAACCAATGCGGGGTCCAAGAATGATACAGAGAACAAGCGCAGACCAACCCGAGCTCATGTGAACTACAGTGCCACCGGCGAAATCGATCGCTTTGATAACTGCATCGCCATTCCAAACGCCGTTCATGAAGCCCGTGACACCCCAAACCATATGGGCGAGAGGGAAATAGACAACGACCATCCAAACCGTTACGAAAAGAAGGATGGCGGAAAACTTCATGCGCTCAGCAATGGCGCCGACGATCAGCGCCGGAGTGATAATCGCGAACATCATCTGATACATCGCGAACACATTCTGGCTGATCCACCAAGCATAGTCGGTGTTTGGCGCCGAAGTAACGCCCTTCAGGAAGAAGAACTCAGTGCCACCAATGAAGGGGCTGTTTAAGCTCTTACCGAAAACCAAGGAGTAGCCGAAAGCCCACCACATAATGGTGACCAAGCCCGTGATGCCCAAGCATTGGGCCAAAACGGAAAGCACATTCTTTTTGCGGACAAGACCGCCGTAAAAAAGCGCCAAACCAGGCAGAGTCATGAAAAGCACCAGAGCGGCACAGATCATCATGAAGCCGTTGTGACCAGGACCAGCAACCCCGGGTAGAGCTGCACCTGGGTCAACGTTATTAACATAGGCTGCAAACGCGGCGTCAGCAGCGGGAACAGCGGCAGCGGCCGCAGGGGCCGCGTCTTGAGCATGAGCAGGAAGCGCGAGCGCGAACAGCGCGAGAACTCCTACCAATTTAAATAGCCCAGAAACGGGCTTGGACCATAACTTCATAATTTATGTAGTTTGCAGGTTGTTGTGATGAGCGAACTTATCGAGAACGATAAGAAATCCAATAGCTTTAAAAGCACAGGTCGTGCCAAGAAAACAAAGATTGTTGAATAAAATTCATACCAGCAAAAAAACTCCGCTACGGCAGCCGCAAAGAAACTTTGCCAGGAATCAAGCGGAAGCCACTTCCGGAGCCACTACCGCGATATGCAACTCCTTGAGCTGCTTAGAGGTTACTGGCGTGGGCGACTGGGCCATTAGGTCCTGACCTTTCTGGGTTTTGGGGAAGGCGATCACATCGCGAATGCTTGTCGTGCCACAAAGCAGCGCGCACATGCGATCCAGCCCGAAGGCAATGCCGCCGTGGGGCGGAGCTCCATAGGAAAACGCCTTCAATAAATAGCCGAAACGGCTCTCCACGACTTCGCTAGGGATTTTAAGCACGTCTTTGAAAACCTTTTCCTGCAAGGCCGGTTGGTGGATGCGGATGGATCCACCGCCGAGCTCCATACCGTTGAGCACGAGGTCGTAGTGCTGACCGCGCACCTTCTCCGGAGCGGTTTCCAACAAATGCGCATCCTCGGGCACCGGCGAAG
>JAIXRU010000021.1 GCA_027485045.1 Opitutaceae bacterium
ACGTCGCCGTCGCCAGCGACGGTGTGAGGGACATAGTTTTCGGAGAACTGTTCGAAGAGCACATCGAAGGGTTTGCGGAGGATGTTGGTGAGAACGGACAGGCGACCGCGGTGAGCCATGCCCATGACGAATTCTTCGACGCCGAGTTCTGGGGCGAGCTCGATCATAGCGTCGAAGGCGGCGATCATGGTTTCTCCGCCTTCCAGGGAAAAGCGTTTCTGGCCGACGAATTTAGTGTGGAGGAACTTTTCAAAGAGCTCGGCTTTGTGGAGGCGACGCAGGATGCGGGTTTTTTCGTCCTTGGTGAAGGCGGGGGTGTTTTCGCAGCCCTCCATGCGGGCCTGCAGCCATTCGCGGGCGTCGTGGTCCTGCACATGCATGAACTCCACGCCGATGTTGCGGCAGTAGGTGTGCTTAAGGGCGGAGTCGATAGCGCGCAGCTTTTTTTGGCCGCCGCCCTGAAAGTTGGTCAGGGTAAACGCGTCGTTGAGATCGCTTTCGCTCAGAGCGAAGTGGCCGAGGGTGAGCTTGGGGTGAGCGGGGGGTTTTTCGCTAAGTGGATCGAGGTGGGCTTCGAGGTGACCGTGGGAACGGTGCGCGTTTACGTAGCGGATGATTTGCGCCTGCTTATAGGAATCGATGACATTGACGCCGGCTGCCGCGGCTGCGGCGGCGGCGGCGGTGGGTTTGGCACCGGTAGAAAACTGGGCGTTGCCCAAGGTAAACCCTTGGAAAAAGGCGCGCCAAGTGGGATCGACGGAATCGGGGTTATCGAGCCACTGGGCGTAGGCGGCCTCGATGAGGTCGGAGTTGGCGCGGGCGGCGACGGGAATAGAATTCATAGGGATGAAACGAGCGTAAGGGGGCAACTTTGAGCAAAATCGGCGCAGGCTCAAGGGAGTAACTCACGTAGCGAAGGGTTTGAGTTTTACTTAAGCTGTGTCTCAATGAAGTAAATTTATCGAATACACCCAATATGGAAATTGAGATCAAAAATTCGCTCATCGCGTTGTTGAACGCAATCAAGGTGTCTAACGCGGCGGTGGTAGCCGCCGAGATGGCTCGGCTAGAGGATTATGCCGCGCGCGGGCGTGAGACACTGCATCCGCAACTCCTTCATTTTCTGGAGCGTAGAAGCTACTCCAAGGCGGCAATGTTTCTTGGCGGAGTGGAGAACATTCCGGTAGGTGCTTGTGGTGGGCGGGCGGCACGTCCTGCACAGACGGAGGCACTAAAATGAGCCGTCCCGACCGGTCAAAACTCGCCACCGATGGCGGGGCTGGTTTGGCACAGAACCCGTTTGGGGCCTTGGCTGGTTTGGGTGATTTACCTGCTGGGCCGGGCGAAAACAGCGATTTAAAGCGGGAGGCGAAACCGATTTCCGCGTCGGTTGAGCCGGTTAAAGTGCCGGAGAAAAATCGAGGGCGGGTGGATGTCTTGCGGACTACCGCAGGCCGAGGAGGCAAGACCGTGACGGTCGCTAAAAATTTTACCGGTATAGGTTTACCGGAGAAGGAAGCCCTGTGCAAAAAAATGCGAGCTGCGGCAGGCTGTGGCGGTACCTTAAAGGACGGCGCTATCGAGATCCAAGGCGATCAACGTGAGATTGTTATGAGAATCCTCAGGGAGGCGGGTTTCCGTCCGGTGCAGGCCGGGGGGTAAGTGTTGGATCGAGACGGTGCTTTGGAAGATGCGAAGGCATCTATTGCGGATGAAGTTATGGCACTGGTCAGCGATATCGTTAGCGGCATGGGCCTCTGGCCCGATTCTGTATCATTATGGCTTAGCAGTATCAATCAGCCCCAACTGCAAAACGCGTTTTGCGGTGGACGGGAAGAAACAGGCTCAGATACCTGTTTCCTAGGCGGCTTGATAAAGTAGAACCATGCGGAGCCCTGAATTCTTTTTTGCGTCGATTATTTTTTATCTCGGGCGAGGAGGGTGGCGCATCCGTTCTGAAGTTGAACGCAACGGCAAAGGTTGCAGCAGTGGTACATCATGGCGATTTAATATACGTTACGAACGAAACCTGTTCAGCGGTTGTATATACGCCCAAGTGATTTTTTAAGAAGTCAAACGGGTGCTGAAAGATTATACAGCTTCTTGAGCAACAGCAGCCGAACCATCACATCCGTATCCCATGGCTTCGGCCCGCACGGGTCGTACAGATTGTACAAACCTTGGATGAGTTAATACTATCAACCGAAAACGGCAGTTCAAGCCAACCACGGATTACACGGATTGGCACGGATTAAGATACATACGGAGTAATCTAATGGCCGAATCGACTCATCCGCCGGACGAATCCTCGTGTTGTTCTTATTTCTGGTATCCGTGTTTATCCGCGTAATCCGTCGTTGAACTGATTTTTATAAAATCAACGCAGGTCGGTGCGGCGCAGGTCGAGGGTGTAGCGGCTTTCCGGCGCGAAATCGACTTTGGTAATGTAGCGCGACTGGCCGAAGGAGTGCGGCCAGGCTTCCCAGCGTTCGGCGCGACGCGTGGCCGCCTCGGTGGCGTTGGCCGGACGATCCGTGTAGGAGGCGTTGCGGGGATTCCAAGAGTGCCAGCGGGCGGCGGCGACCACTGTGAGGGTGGCTTTGTCCACCCACTCCAGCAGCAGTGGCGCGTCAGCCGGACGGTGGGGTTGCAGGGCGGGATAGAGGTAAAACGCGCGGTAACGGATGCCGGCGGCCGCGCCGTGATCGGCGGGGCGAAATACGCAGGGGAAGCCGTTTACCAGCAGCAGCCCTTTTTCCAACGCGATGAGGTCGGTAGCATGGGCTTCGATGCGGTCCATGGAAGCATCCACGGTGCGGGCCACACCGCCGGCATTGGGCGATTCGCCGAGCAGGGGCCAGGCTTCCAGCGCTTGACGGAAAACGATGGAAAACGGCACTTCGGCGGCTTGATTTTTTTTGCCGGTGGAGTCGTACAGGGAACGAGTGGCGAGCAGTTCGAACCGGCCGATTTCGGGGAAACGCCATTCCCAGAGCGGGCGCAGCCAGTCGGCGGGGAAGGGAATGCCGTGGGCCTGCAGGTCTTCACAAACGGCTTGGAGATCGTCCCAGACAAAGGAAGGCAGGAAGAATTTGTCGTGGAGCTCGCCCTGCCAGCGGATGAAAGGGCCGGATAGCGGCGCGGAGGCGAGGCGGGCGATGATGGCGCGCACAAAGAGAGCGGCCAGACTTTGCACGGAGTAGTCGGGGTAGGTCTCGAAGGCGCGGAACTCGACCAAGCCGAGGCGTCCGTTGCCGGCGAAGGGATTCCAGAGTTTATCCACGCTGATTTCGGCCCGGTGGGTGTTGCCCGAGCGGTCCATGAGCAGATCGCGGAAGAGCAGATCGAAAAGTTGGAGATTGTAAGGCGAACCGAGGCGGGCGGCGCCATCGCACGCGATTTCCAACTCATAGAGGGCCTCGTAGGTGCTTTCGTCGATACGGGGTGCCTGGGAGCTGGGCCCCATGTAGAGGCCGCTGAACGCGTAGCTGAGCGCGGGGTGGTGTTGGAAATAACGGATGACCGACGGCAACAGAGCGGGGTGGAGGAAAAACGGGGAGGTTTCCGGCGTAGGGCCGCCAAAAACGAGATGGGGGCCGGCACCGGTGCCGACCGCGCGGCCGTTGAGCTGAAATTTGCGAGCACCCAGCCCCACGGCTGCGGCGGCG
>JAIXRU010000257.1 GCA_027485045.1 Opitutaceae bacterium
AAAGTGTAACCAATTTGGTTACACTAGGCTTGGGTCGGGAGCGGTTTGGAGGGCGTCGAGGAGCGGTTACACTTTTATCCTAGAAACGGCACTCGGATCGGGTCGTCTCGTGTAACCGGTTGGCCGATTGGCACCCATGTCGTCCGCTTTATGTGCCCGCTGGTTGCACTTCGGGGTTCCAAGAGCGCCATCCGTCCCAAAATCTCGCGCGATACTCCGTCGCCGGACTGCCGTTTCCAGGATAATCAGGTGTGAATGGATTATCTTCCGGTTATCGCGCGCAGACTGCATCACTGCCGCGATCTGAGCACGGCGGAGCCATTCGATTTTTTGACCTGATTTGAATTTTCCGAGAAAGATACGGGCGCGTTCGATGCGCTTCTCGTCCGCCTCCGAGCGTCCGAGGAATGGAAATACGTGGAGAGGGAAGTTGAGGTCAGGGTGCGCCGTTAGAGCGTGCCTGAGGGGTGAGTCGAAAACCAACCACGACTAAATACCCTCTTTTTCAAGAAAGCGTCGGCCGGGTCCGTTCACCAGCAAGCGCAGGATGGCGAACGCCGCCCGGCGAGGCGCGGAGAGGTGACGGGTGAAAATGGCATTGTATTCGATAACGGGAATGGCGCCGCGATGCCGTTTAAAGGGGCCCGCCCCTGAACTATAGTTGAGGACGCGGCCGGCCATGGCCGTTTCCTCAAGGAGCCTTGCGACAAGCAGTCGGTAAAGTCCCAGGCTCGGCGGTTGTTTCGTGTCGTGGCCGAAAAACGGGGTGGTAGCGACACCGTCCATCTGGAAGTTTCCGCAGATTGCATCGAGTCGACCGGAAACGTGCCGCAAGCCGCGAAAGTCCAGCCATCTTTCACGCAGGGCCTGCCGGACAAACGCTTCGTTATAAGCAGGATTATGCGGTGAATGTTTATCGAGATAAAGCAGGCGATAGAGCTCGGTGATTCGAGGGGCATCGGCTTCGCTCAGATCATCGGGGCCCACCAGTTTATGGGTGTCGCAACGACGGAGCGTTTTTAGATCCGTCTTCACGTTGTAGGATTTCAGGAAATCGGGTTTCCGGCCGTCGAAAAGGTAGATCTGCCGTGCGGTGTAGAGGCCGTAGCCCGCCGCCTCGAAACGGTCGGGAAGGTGCGGATCGAGGTATGGGTGCAGACCTCGCATCAAGATCGCATGGCGGGGAAAGCGTTTGCATAGGGCGGCGGTGACTTCGGGCGCGGCAGCGGCGAGACCCGCCGACGGGAGGTTGGTCGAGAGCAGCCAGCTATTCCACTGCACCATGCGATCCACTTGGGCGAGACGCGCCAAGCCATCAAAGAGAGCAAAGCCTTGGCGCGCGGCGTGTCGCACAAGCGGTGAGCGCACGAGGTGGAGCTCGTCTCTCGGGTAGGCGATGTAGTGGGTATGGAGCGACGCAGGATAGGCTTGGCCACGGCTGCCATCGCCCAAAGCCAGGGGCCAGACCTTACCGTCGTTTACCACTACGCCGACGCTCCCGCCGAGGTTGGCGGCGAGGCGCTGCGGGCCTGAAGCCAGCATGCCTCGCCAATAATCCCCGTTTTCCGCGCCCGCAGCAGTGACGGCATCGCTCGCCGCCGTCGCATCCAGAATAATGACTGGCGTATCAGCGGACGAGGTCGGCGATATGGAAACTCCCATAAGTGTGGACGCGATCGCGTTTGTGGGAGGCGGCGGCCAGAGCGGGGGAGTAACTCAACAAGTCACCTACGCGACGGGTTTCCCCGGACTTCTGAACTTTAATTGGATCAATGAAGCCGGTTTCGAAGCCGCCACTGCGCCAGAGCAGGCGTGAACCAAGGCGGGCCTTGTCGATGATGGCCTGCCACTCAGCCGCCAAAAGTTCGGGATGTTCATGGCTCAGCCAATCCATGTGATCGAGCAGGACGAAGTGCGAAAGGGTGCCGGGGTGGCCACGGAGAAAACTCGTCAAGTCACTGGTGTGGATATGAACCCGCGAGTGCAGCCCGCCCTTTAGCCGGGAAAAATGCTCTGGTTTCAGATAATTGGGGCAACACTCGCGGGTGTAACGGCCAAAAAGATACAGACGCCAGAAATAGTTGTCTGCCGTAGGCAAACGGGTGAAGACCGCCTCCACGCAATCCTCCATGAAATCGCCCATGCCGATGCCGCAGGTTTTCTCCAGATGATCGCGCTGCGCCTTGGGGATGCCGAGGGCGCTTAGAGCCAGGTCGGTTTCCAGCAGGCGTTTGATCGAACCGCGAAAGAACCGGGGTTTGATGTACTTTTCGTAAATGGATTTTTGTTCATCCAGGCTCTTCGCATCGAACAAGCTACAGGCGGCTTCATAAAAACCCGCCACGCGGAAGTAAGTCGTAAGCAGGCGGCCGAAATGTCCGGTGGTGCCGCGGTGATAAAAAGACTCGAGCGCATCGCTCCGGCTAAAATAGTGCGTGCGGTCGTCCCAATACGTGCGAGCGGCGGGTGTCAGCTCTTCGCGAAGATTCAAGCGATACCAGTTCGGAAACTCCCGATGTCCGCCGTAGCCGAAAATCTCGAAAAACCGCTCGAAATCGAGTCGGCGGATGCCGGCCAGCTTTAGCTCAAGCAGAGCGTTTTGGCGAAAGTTCATGTCCACCGCATGGATGCTTCGGGGCGCATCCAGGGCATAATCGAGGGCGTTGCAGCCCGCGGAGGTGATCATGACCAGGTCATCATCGGCGCCGAGATTCAGCACCTCGCGATCCAGGCGTGGATCCTCCCAGCAGGTGTTATAGACCAGGCAGTTTCCGTGAACACCGGAGAAAATCCATCGGGATAACGAAGAAGAGATGGAATCAACCACGCTGCGCTTGATGGGCGCCGGTCGTGTGTTCGTAGCAGATGGATACGTTTCCGAATCAGGTAAAGGCACAAAGGCGACGGGCGGCATTGGGTAAAGCGTCATTCAGGTGACGCTTTATCTGTTACGGCAACTCCGGGAAGTTAACGATTTGGTTACGACGCTTCGACACCGGCTATTTGCTCACGGGTGGCCGCTTGCACCCTTACCCGGCGGAATACGGGGATGGCTGGTGGTTTACTTGGATACGGTCTGCCGACTGCGCTTGAGCTTGGCGGAGCGTGATTTGCTCCGGGCGACGCTTTTGCGGATGGGCGTTTTGCGCTGGCAGCCGCCAGCCAACTTCGCGGTGCCGGAAAACTGGCAAAGGCCGCAGAAAGCCCCGAGTTCCACGCTTGCGATGTTCCTCCAAGCGGCATGCACGCGAGCAACTGCGGCCGGGGCTTGGCCGGTGAGAACAGTTCTAAGAGCGGTTTCGCCTGTCAGGTAGTAGGCTCGAAAAGGATTGCGGCCGCAACCGCAGGGTGGCGGCCAGTCTATCGTGGAGGTGGAGGTGTCCAGCCCGAGATAAATCGCAAGGTCATCGAGGGTGCGTGTCATCAGGTATTCCAGACTCGAGGGCAGGGCGAGCGCGCTGACGACGGGAGCGGAACGCAGCTCTAGTTTCCACACGTTTATGAGCTCGGGGCGTAGAAGGAATAGGTTGGTGATGAAGTCGCGCTCCATAAAGTTCCTAGCTTAGCCTAGTGGAGCTTGAGTGACTGCGCGCCACTTGCTCAGAGTTGCCCGATAATTGCTTAACCCTATTAGCGCGAGTAATTGCCCGGTTCATGGGTTCCATGAAGGGATTTTTTAAGGGGGTTTGGCCGCGTTTGGGAAATAAAGCAGACCATCGCTGGCGCTCTGTGAGCGAGGGGAAAAGGGGCTGGACCGGCGTTGCCCTCGACGGCATGGCCCGCTGGGCCAGCTCCGCCTCGGTCACCTTGGCCGAGCCGTGCCACACGTTCCCGCCAGAAGGAGTTTAAACCCGGAAACGACCTAGGGGCTGGTGATGCGGAGGCGGAGGAAGCGGCGGGGGGTGGAGGGGGTGAGGTCGGTGGCGTCTACGACTACGACATCGCCGGGGGTGTTGTCGGGGCCGGTGGAGCTCCAGATCACCGACCAGGGGCCGGCGGGGGTGTCGGCGGCTTCGACGGCGTAGGTGAGCGCGGGGTCGGCGATGCGGGGGAAGGTCAAGGTAAGCCGGGGCGCGGGCTCGGGTTCGATGTGGATCAACTCTGAACTCAGCGCGGGGGTGGAGACGGAGCTGAGCGGCAACGTGCCCAGTGCGTATTCGAGGAGGTTGGGGTAGGTGTCTCCGTCGGGGTCGGCGGCGTCGGCGGCGGTGCCGGTGGCGGCCGGGGTGGCGAAGTGGGTCTGGCGCCAGGCCTGGAGCGGGGTGGAGAAGCTGATGTTGTCGAAGGTGGCGTTGACGGCGGCTCCGCCGGTGCGGGGCACCACGCAGAGGCCGACGCTCGACTGGGACCCGCCGAGGATGTTGGACCGGGCGGAGCCGATTTCGGTCCAGGTGAGGCCGTTATCCGACCAGAAGGTGGTGAAGGTGTCGCCCTTGCGCACGAGGCGTATCCATTCGGGTATGCCACGATTGGAGAGGGTGCCATAGAAAAAATTGGTGTTGGTGCTGGCACCGGAAGTGGCGGTCTTGTGTTGGTAACTGACGGCGCCGCCGTTGTTGCGGATGAGGTAAACGGCGCTGTAACGGGAGCCGGTGCTGGTGGTTTCGCGGAAGATGATGCCGGCCTTGGCCGAGGCGTCGGTCGAGGTGAGGGCGGCGACGCGGGCGGTGAAGACGCCGTCGCCGGACCAAGGTTGGGAAACGTAGGTGAAGGAGTCGTTGTTGCCGGTCCAGAGGTCGCCGGTGGTGCCTCCGGTGGATGCGCCGCCGCTGCCGGCGATGGTGAAGCTGGTGGGTGAGTTGACCGTGGCAGTGCCAGCGGGGACTCCGGTGTAGGGGTTGATCTGGCGGAGGGTCCAGGGGGCGGACAGGGTGGGCGCGGTGACCTGGACAACGAAGGTGGCAGTGGAGGCGTTGCCCGCTGCGTCGGCGGCGCTGACGGTCACGGTGGTCTGGCCGATGGGGAAGAGGGAGCCCGAGGGCGGGCTGGCGGTGGCGGTGGCGTTGCCGGTGAGGGCATCCACGGCGGAGACGTCGAAGGTGACGAAGGCCCCGGAGGAGCCGGTGCCGGGCACGGTGAGGTTGCCGGGGGTGGTTATGACGGGGCCGGTGGTGTCGGGGGTGGGGTCGGGTTGGTAGAGGCGGAGCTCGGCGAGCTGGAGGCTGGTGGCGTCGCCGTTGTTGGCGGTGACGACGAGGCGGTAGGTGGCGAAGCTGGCGGGGTTAATAAAACCGTAGGTTAGGGTCTGGCTGCGGGTGGTGAAAACCTGGGCGGTGCGGGTATCGAGGACCACCCAAGTGAGGCCATCGGCGGAGCCTTCGAGCCGCCAGTCGCGCGGGTCGCGGGCGGGGGAGTCGGGGGCGGAGACGACCTCGTAGCGGGTGACGCGGGCGGTGGCGGAGGCGGGGAAGGCGAGTTGCAGGGTGCCGGTGGTGACGCCGGTGGCGGTGCGCCAGACGGTGGCGGTGGAGCCGTCGAAGGCGAGGGTGGCGGGGTTGGCGGGATTGGCGGAGGAGGCCAAGGCGGGGCCGGTGGTGGGAGTGGCGAGCAGGGGCAGGGTGGTGGTGGAGTTGGTCTCCTCGGACCAGTGTTCGCCGGCGGTGTTTACGGCGTGGAAACGGAAGTAGTAGCGGGTGGCGGGGGCGAGGTCGGCGGGGGTGTGGGAAAGGTGGCCGGAGTCGGGCTGGCCGAGGGTGACGACACGTTGCCAGGCGGCGGGGTCGTCGCCGCCGTCGGTGGTGCCCCAGTAGAGGCGGACGGTGGCGTTGGCGTCGAACTGAGGATAGATGAGGGTGCCGGTGAAGGTGGCGGTGTTGGCTCCGACGGAAGAGGCGGAGCCGGTGACGATGAAGGGAGTCCAGACGCGCACGGAGGGATCGGTGGCGCGGGTTTCGTCGGGGCGGAGGCCGGCGAGTTCGAGCGGGACGGGCACGAAGCCGGGGAGGTCGCGGTAAACGGTGGCGTCGGGCCGGAGGCGGAGATCGTCGTCGGCGTAGTCGATGAAGCCGGGGTCGGAGGCGTAGCCGAGGTTGGGGCCGGACTGGAGGGTGGCGGCGTTGGAAGTGGCGACGACGTGGGTGTTGGTCGTGGTGTTGTTGGTAATCCGATACCAGAGGAAGTGGCTGGAGAGGGGGCGGTAGGAAATGTTGTTTTCGATGCGGCCGCCGGTGGCGCTGTGGAAGGAGGCACCGGAGCGGGTGTTGACCAGGACATTGTTGTAAACCTGGAGGCCCATCGGGAGGGTGGTGTTGGCCTCGCCGCTGGTGGTGTGGGTGTTGCTCCAGAAGCCGTAGCCGCGCTGGGCGGTGGCGGGGGTTTTGAGGTTGATGGTGTTGCCGTAAACAGGGGTGCGGACGTGGTCCATGTCGTTGTAAACACCTTCGCCGAGGGGGCTCTCAAAAAGGTGATTGTAGCGAATGACGGTGCGGAAATCGGCGTTGCGGCCGAAGCGGTAGATGGCGCCGAGATCGTTGGAAATGCGGGTGAAGTCGGAGACCTCGTTGTATTCGATGACGTGGCGGTGGCCGTTCCAAAGGATGCCGGCGTGGGGGGAGGTGCGGAGATCGTTGTGCGCGACGCGCATGCCTACGGTGGATACGCCCCAACTGCCCATCGGGCCGCCGTAGCCGACATCGATGGCGGCCTGGTAAACGCGCACGACCTCGCCGAAGGAACGGAAGCGGTTGTTGACCGCGAAGTGGTCGGCGGGGACGGGGGTGCCGTCGGTGGCGAGCGAGCCGCCGCGGAGCATGACGCCGCCGGAGGCGAGTTTCTCGAAGTCGCTGGAGAGCACGCCGTGGCCGGTGCCGCCGTTGATATCGACGGCCATGTTGCCGGACTGGGTGAAGGTGCAGCCGAGGAGGAGATTGCGGGTGCCGTTGAGGATCTGGACGTTGATGCCGAGGTGGCGGCGGAAGGTGAGGCCCTGGAGGCGGACGTCGCTCGCGCCGTTTAGCTGGAAGAGGATGGTGCCGACGTCGGAGAGCTCTATCTCGCCATCGGCGGGGGCACCGGCGCGATCCATTAGGAAGTAGAGGCGCTGGCGGCTGAAATCGATGGACCACTCGCCGGGCTGGTCGATTTCCTCGAGCAGGTTGAGCGCCCACCAGGGTTCTTTTTTCGAGCCGGCGGGGCGGTTGTATTTGTCGCCGATGCCGTTGGAGATGAGGGCGGTGTTGGCGTTGGTGGAGTTGGGGATGAAGCCGATGACGTTTTTCAGCGGATCGATGAGGCCGACGCGGGCGACGTTGAGCTGCCAGGGCACGCGCCAGTAGCCGGCGATCCAGAGGCCGCCCCGGCTGATGGCGGTTTGCCAGCGGGCGATGCGCGCGGCCTCGGCGGGGGCGTATTGAAAAGCCGCGCCGACCAGCGCGGTGGTGCCGTCGCCCCGGGTGTAGGTGCCGGGGCCGTTGAGGTAGCCGGTGGCCGTGCCTCCGGGCGCCACGTAGTCGGCGCCGGCGGCGACGCCGTTCATGGCGAGGTTGGGGGTGAGGGTGTCGTTGGTGGGGTGAACGTTGGGGTAACGGGAGAGGCGCTGGCGTTCACCGAGGCGGAAGACTTCGAGGGAGCCGCCGTTTTGGGAGGCGCGGAGGGCGTTGAAGATCGTCCATTCGTTGAATACCGCCGGGTAGGAGGCGGCGCGGGTATTGCCGGTGACATCGAGTTCCCAGATGCGGGTGGCGTCCACTCCGGGGGCGACGCGGGAGACCTCGCTGGAGGCGAGCGGGGACCACTGGCTGGCGGCGATCACGCGGGTGCTGGTGAGCACGGGAGTCTCGCCGGGGAAGGCGGCGTAAACGATGGGGGCGGAGGCGGTGCCGGAGTCGCTGGCGGAGAGGATGAAGGGCGTGGTGCGGCGGTGGATGCCGCCGCGCAGGTATATGGTGACGCCGCCGGATTTCTGGGCGGGGGAGAGGGCGCGCACGACATCGCGGGCTTTTTCGAGGGTAAGAAACGGAGCGCCGGACGTGCCGGGGTTGGTATCCACGCCGCCGGGGGCGACGTGGTAGAACACGGTGCTGGCGGGGAGGGGTATGCGCACGCGCACGGTCCAGTGGCGGGTGACGGTGGTGGCGTCGGGGTAGGTCTCGACGACGCGCAGCCAATGGGTGCCGACCTCGCGGCGGGCGGGGGCGTAGGTGTAGGCGGCGGAGGTGCCGACCTCCTCACCGTCGAGGATCCAACTGTAAGTGGAGGATGCGGGCGAGGCGTTGAAGGTGTAGGAAGTATCGGCGTCGAGGGTGATGCGGGCGGCGGAAGGCGGGGTGGTGACGCGCAGGAAAAAGGTGCGGGTGACGGAGCCGGCGGCGTTGCGCAGGGTGACCTCGTAGCGGCCGGCGTCGGGGGCTTGGAATTCCGTGAGAGTGAGCGTGCCGGACGTGGCGCCGGGGATGAGCACGCCTTCGCGTCGCCATTCGTAGGTGACGGGGGCGAGGCTGGTGGGGGTGACGGAGAGCACCACGGCATCGCCCAAGGCGAGGGCGGCGGGCGAGGAGGAGGCGGCCACGACTGGGGCGAGCACGGGCAGGTAGTTGCCCAAGGTGACGCTGCTGGCGGACTGGGTGAGGACGAAGGTGTGCAGGCCGTCGGTGGAAAGGATGCGTGCGCCGGAAGCGGCGTTGGTGAAAGCGCCACTGAGCGTGCCGGTGCTGGTCAGGACGGTAAAAGTCTGGCCGGAGGCGGGGGTGAAGCCGGGCAGGACGGAGAAGGAGAGTTGTCCGCCGAGGGTGGTGGTGCCGGAGACGGCAAGGGTATCGTAGGTGCCGGAAGAATGCTGGAAGGTGGTGGCCTGGGTGGTGCCGCCGAGATCGAGGGCGAGGGTGGCGGTCGGGAGTGCGCTGTAGTTGCCGGTGATTACGGATTTTCCGGCGGTGCCGACTCCGCCGGGGGCGAGGGTGCCGCCGCGATTGACGAGGGTGCCGGGCTGCTCGGACGTGGCGGTCTGGCCGGATGTGGCGGTGGCGGTCGGCGAGTGGCCGAGGTTGGTGGCGACGAAGGTGCCGGGGGCGAGGGTGCCGCCGAGGAAGTTGAAGTTGCTTGTGCCACCTGAGGACATGACGCCCTGAATGTTGCCCGCGACGAGGAGGGTGCCGCCGGAGAGGGTGTAGGCGGTCTGGTTGGCGGCGGCGGTGGAGCCGATGGAGAGGTTGGTGAAGGTGTTGGTGTTGCTCGTGCCGGTGAAAACGTGCGAGCCGGAGGTGAGACCGACGCGCACGGTGCCGCCGCTTTGGTTGAAAAGGACCGAGGTGCTGGCGATGCCGCCGAGGGAGAGGGCGGCGGAAGTGATGCCGGCGGGCAGGTTTCCCGAGCCTTTGGCGATGTCGAGCGTGCCGCCGGAGACGTTGAAGGTAACGGTGCCGGTGGGCGTGCCTGCACCGTGAGCGCCGAGACCGAGGTGGCCGGAGTTGGCAATGGTGTTGCCGCCGCCGGTGACGAGCAGGGTGCCGCCGGAGAGGTTGACGGTGGTGCCGGTGGCGGCGTTGAACTGGCCGAGGTAGCGGGCTCCGCCGGTGGCAAGGGTGCCGCCGAGGAGGTTGAGCGTGCCGGTGAAGGCGGAAGTGTTGTTGGAGCCGAGATCGTTGGTGCGCCATTCTCCGGAGCGGACCTCGAGCAGACCGGTGTCGCTGATGCGGATACCGGCGCTGGTGGCGTTGGAGACGGTGTTGATTGATGCGGTGGAATTGAGTGCGGAGCCGAGGACGAGGCGGCGGTTGACCTGTAGGGAAGCGGCGCTGGCGATGGTGTTGTAGAGCTCGACGGCTTGGCCGGGGGCGGGGTCGAGTATCATGTCTCCGGTGCCGCTACCACCGACGACGAGCTGACCGGCGAGGGGGGAAAGCGAAGTGCCGGCGCGGAGGGAGCCGGTGAGGTTTAGGGTGCCGCCGGTGCCGATCTGGAAAGTCTGGGTGGCGGCGAGGGTGAGCGCGGCGGAGACGGTGTTGGTGCCGGAGCTTTGGGCGGCGGCGGAGAGGCCGGAGGCGCCGAGGCTGAGAGTGAGGGCGGGGGAGGCGGCGGAGAGGGTCCAGCCGCCGGTCGGGGTGGAGAAGACGAGGCCGTTGAGGGAGCGGCTGGCGGTGAGGCGAGGTTGGTTGGCGGACGGGGTGCCGGTGAAGGTGGCGAGGTCGGTGAGCAGATCGTCGGCGGGGAGGGTGTTCCAGTTGGCGGCGTTGGCGAAGGAGGTATCGACCGCGCCGGTCCAAGTGGACACGGCGGCGCTGGCGCAGTGCGTAGCGAGCACGCAGGCCAAAGCAAGGGAGACGAGACGGGGCATGGGGTGGGGTAGGCAGCAGGCTGACTAGCGGGGAGGGGGCTAGCTGCTTATTGAGGTTAAGAAGTGCGGTGACCTTGCAGAAGATTTCCGGAAAAGACCAATGTTTTGCTAAGTTCTGTTAGGTCGTGTCTGGGTTTATGCTGCGCCCGGCGACAAGGTCCTACGGGGAAAGCGTTAGACGGGTGGAGGCGAAAAACGTGTGGACCGTCAGGGAGCGTTCACCCCCCATGGGACCTAGGGGGCTAATGGGACGGATGGCGGAGCGGCGGGCTGGGGAGCTGCTAGAGCTAGTAGGCTGGTAGAGCGGGGGGCTGATAGAGCTGGTAAGCTAGTAAGCGGATGGTGGAGCGGCGGCGGAGCGGTGGGGGGGCGGGGTGCTCGCTCTGCATGGTGAAGCGGAGACGGAGGGAGGTGATTTCGAGGCGTTCCGGGCCGATGTTCGTAATTTGAATATCGGGTTTGGCAATGGAAGTGGGGGAGGCGGGCGCGGTGCCGAAGGCGTAGTCGAGGAGGTTCGGGGTGCCGTCGACGTCGCGGTCGGCGAGGCCGATAGGGCCGAGTTGGTTGCTACGCCATGATTGGCGGGGAGTATGCGTCGGGAAGTCGGAGAGCAGGACCGAGGTGGCGGACAGAGTGAAGGGGAAGGAGGTGTTGAGTGTTTCGAGGACGAAGCGGTTGCCGGGGGCGAAATTGGCGAAGGAGTCGGAGAGGCCGCCGGTGTTGGTGCGGACGGTTAAGCACTAGTTGGAGGCGCCTAGATCGCTTGGGTCGAGGGGGCTGGTGAAAGCAGGCATCGAAGGGTGACGCTTGCGTTGTGCTCAGGGTTTGAGGGTGTAGGGCTGGCCGGCGCGGAGGGTGGTCGTGACGGGCGGGCCGTCGGCGAGGCGGACGGGGACGACGAGGTCGCGGTCGGCGACGAGGCGGGCCTCGGCGAGGCGGCCGTTTTTCCAAGCGAGGTCGATGGTGACGCCGCCGCGGGCGCGCAGGCCGGTGACGCGGCCCTCTGGCCAGACGGGCGGGAGGGCGGGAAGTAGGTGGAGCTCCCCGGCGTGGCTTTGGAGGAGCATTTCCATGATGCCGTTAGCGCCGCCGAAGTTGCCGTCGATCTGGAAGGGCGGGTGGGCGTCAAAGAGATTTGAATACGTGCGCTCGGGGATGAGGAGGAGGGTGAGGAGCTCGTGGGCGCGTTTGCCGTCGAGGAGGCGGGCCCAGAAGTTGATTTTCCAGCCGAGGCTCCAGCCGGTGGCGGCGTCGCCGCGGAGCTCGAGGGTGCGGCGGGCGGCGGCGGCGAGCTCGGGCGTGCGGAGCGGCGTGATCTGGGCGGAGGGGTGGAGGGCGTAGAGGTGGGAGATGTGACGGTGGAGGAGCTCGGGGGCCTCCAGATCCCAGTCGTCGAGCCATTCCTGGAGCTGGCCGGCCTTGCCGATCTGGTGCGGAGGCAGGCGGTCGCGGGCGGCGGAGACGCGGGCGCGGAAGTCGGGGTCGAGGCCGAGTGTAGTGGATGAGACAATGCAGGCGTCGAAGAGGTCGCGCAGGATCTGGTTGTCCATGGAGGGGCCGGCGCAGACCGAGGTGCCGAAGGGGTGGCGGTTTTCTGGGGAGATGGAAGGGTTGGTGACGAGCCAGCCCTTGGCCGGGTGTTCCTGTAGGGTGGCGAGGAAGAACTCGGCGGCGCCCTTGAGGAGGGGGTAGGAGCGTTCGAGGTGGGCGCGGTCGCCGGTGAAACGCCAGGTGTCGTAGTCCTGGACGGCTAGCCAGGCGCCGCCGAGGGGCCACATGCCCCAGAGGGCGCCGTCGACGGGGGCGGTGCCGCGCCAGAGGTCGAGATTGTGGTGGGTGACCCAGCCGGGGGCGCCATACATTTTTTCGGCGGTGCGGGCGCCGCTTTGGGCGGCCTCGGCGACGAGGCGGTGGAGAGGCTCGGCGCACTCGGCGAGGTTGCCGGCGAGCGCGGGCCAGTAGTTCATCTGGATGTTGATGTTGATGGTGTATTTCGAGCCCCAGGGCGGGGAGGTTTTTTCGTTCCAGATGCCCTGGAGGTTGGCGGGCTGGGTGCCGGGGCGGGAGGAGGCGAGGAGGAGGTAGCGGCCGAACTGGGCGTAAAGGGCGGCGAGGGAGGGATCGCGGCCGGAGGCATAAGCGGCGACGCGGGCGTCGGTGGGGAGGGCGGCGGCGGCGCGGGTGGCGGGGGTGTCTTCGCCGAGGGCGAAGCTCATGCGGCGGAAGAGGGGCTGGTAGTCGGCGAGGTGGGCGGCGCGGAGGGCGGGGTAGTCCTGGTCGCGGGAGAGGGCGAGGTGGGCGTCGTTGCGTTTGCGCGGGTCGGCGGAGGTGTCGTTCGAGGAGATGTGGCTGGTGGCGGCGACGAGGACGAGGGTGACGGCGTCGGCGTCGCGGATGGTGAGGCGGGCGTCGCCGGGCATGGCGCGGCCGCCCTCGGGGCGGACCTCGAGGCGGGTGCGGAAGGTGAGGGCGCCCTCGCCGGAGGCGTCGGCGCGGTTGCGGCCGCCGAGGGTGAGGCCGAGAGGGTCCACGTCGACGCTGGGGGCCTCCTGCTGGGTGGCGAGGCGGGCGGCGAAGTTGATCATGCCGGGGCGGTCGGCGGTGAGGCGGACGACGAGGGCCTGGGCGGGGGAACTGACGAAGTGTTCGCGGGTGTAGCGGACGCCGTCCACGGTGTAGGAGACGCGGGCGATGGCGGTGTCTAGGTCGAGCTCGCGGCGGTAGTCGGTGGCGCGTGCGTGGCCGGGGAAGTCGAGGAGGAGGTCTCCGAGGGGTTGATAGGAAGATTGACGGCGAGGTGTGCCGACCAAGGAGCGGTTGGCGAGGTCGGCGGCTTTTTGGTATTCGCCGGCGAAGACGAGGCGGCGGACCTCGGGCAGGTCGCGGAGGGCGTCGGGGTTGACGGGGTCGTGAGGGCGGCCGGACCAGAGGGTGTCCTCGTTGAGGGCGAGGCGCTCGGCGGCGGGGTCGCCGAGGACGAGGGCGCCGAGGCGTCCGTTGCCGAGAGGGAGGCCCTCGGTGATGATTTCATATCCGGGTTGTGGATACCAGAGGACGGTGTCGGCGGCGGGGGAGGGCATGGGTAGGAGCGCGAAGGCGGCGGCGAGGAGGGGCTTGGGAACGTGCATGGCGGGGAGGGGCGAGACGGCGGGGATGGGAGGGGGAGGTTCAAGGCGCGGTTACGCGGAGACGGAGGAAGCGACGGGGATTTACCGGTTCTGAGTCGGTGACGGTGACGGGCTCGGTGGGGCTGACGCTGCCGGGATTGGTGGCGAGGACGGGCCAGGGGGATGGAGTGGTGAGGTCGGAGGTGGTTTCGACGGTTTAAGTGGGGTCGGAGAGGAGGCTCAGGAATGTCAGTTGAAGGCGGGAGTCGGCGGAATCCAGCGCAAAGGCAGGAATGCCTGTGTCACTTACAGAGAGCGGGGAGGAGCCGAGGGCGTATTCAAGGAAATTGCACAGCCCGTCACGGTCGGGGGCGGCGAGGTCTCCGGTGGCGGTCGCAGCGGGTGATCGGTTTCCGCGCGATGCCGGAGATCGACGGCGTGATCAAGGCTGCGGGGATCCGGCCGGGCTACCAACCGCGTACTGTCTCGCCCGTGCCGTGTCCTGCGCTGGTCTGGCCAAGCACTAACGGACGAAACCCGGCCCTGCCGCCCGAGGCTAGAGGGTTCACCGGGTCGTCTTAACCGATGACAAGACCGCCTACCGCTGTTCAAGGAAAGCGGGGAAATTTTGCCAACCGGCGACATGGTCGACCGGGTCCACACTACTCACCAACAGCACATGGCTCTGCGCCGGGATAGTCATGCGAGAGCCCTTCGGCGCCTCCGGCGGCCGTCCGGGCTCGTCGCCACGCGGGAAATGCAGGCTCACCTGCCGCCCCTCCAAGAGAGAAGCCGGAAGGTCCACCGCCAAGGCGCCGCCGCTTAGGTTGTGCCACACTCCGTAAGATTTTCCTCCCGTCCTCGCGACCAACGCGCGCCAGCCCTCGCCGGAGAGACGCCGGACCTCCGCATCCCCTTCGACCCAGCGGGGACGCACCTCGACCACGAAGTGCCGCACATCCGCCGGCCCGAACCCGCGCGGGGTCGCCGACGGCGGCTCGTCGCGCAGGATGATCTCCGTCGCGTTCGGCGGCGTGTCGCGCAGCATACCCGCCGGACCCTGTGCCTGATCGGAAAAATTCGTGGCGTGCACCGTGGCGACCAGCTCCCCGTAGGCGAACCGTCCGGGACCGGTCGCAACCAGCTCCTGCTTGCGCATATTTCCGGAGCGGCCGTAGCCGAAACGGATCCGCCCGTCCACGGCATGGGCGCGTTGTTCGCCGATCGGCGCCACCTCCACCAGGCCGATCACGCGGTCGGGCAGCACGATCCATTGCTGCGCAGCGGCCCACGGCCACGGCGCGGTCGCCTGCGCATGCGCGGTGCTTTGCAGCTTATAGGTGGTCGCGAGCGAGGCGAAGTCGCGACCGGTGGCCACGGTGGTCCGCTCTTCGCGCGAGAGGTAGGCCCAGTCGAGCCACTCCTCGCCCCGGGCGGAACTGACCTTAACTTTGGGATACACCGCCATCAGGATCGCGTCGACCGGACCCGGACGGTCGTGGTCGTCGTCCACCACGAGGCCGCCCACAAAGGTGAGCTTGCCGGGCGCGTCGCCCCGGCCATCGGGCGCGGGACTCGGGTCGTGGTTGCGACCGTTCATCGCCGTGGTGAAACGCCCGTAGCGCGCCCGCGCGCCCTGGATGTTGCGATCGTAGACGAGGAAATCGTTCGGCACCGGCCGGGCATCGACGCCGGGAGCGTAGAAGGTCGCGCCCTGGATGTCCGGGGGCACGCCGCGCTGCCGGTGCGAGAGATCGGTGATGTAGCGCTCGTAGGGATCGCCGGTCAGGGCGATCACCGCCTCGCCGCCGTTTCCTGGCAGACCATTCCACATCCATTTCCAGTCGGGCGCGGTGAAATACTCCGCCACCGCGCCGTCGGCGATGCTCAGCGCGGTGTAGTTGCGGCTGCCCGCTATCCATGTGTAGACGCTGGTGTCGCCCGTGATGAAACTATAGTCCACCAGCAGGTCGATCACCGCGCTGTGGTAGTTGGCGACCTCGTTGTAATCGGTGATGTAGTGGAAGGCGCCGTCGGGCAGGAGATTTTTCCCCTGCAACTTCACGGTGTGCGTGGCGAGCGACTGGAGATTTTCGTCGCCGAGATATTTGCCGATGCTGAGCATCGTGTTGGCGATGCCGATATGGTGGTTGCAGAAGCGCCCCTCCGGGAGCGGATACAGTTTGTAGCCCTCCTGGTAGACCCGCAGCCAGATGCCGGCGGCGTGGCGCAGCGTGGCGTCCCAATCGCGACGCTGGGTAGGCAGCAGCAGATTGGGATACACCTCGGCCGTCTGCCGGATCGCCGCGAAGGCCGGGTTCGCCGCGAAGAAGTCGTTGATCGGCTCCTCGTATTTTTTCGAATGCAGACGGTAGGCCGTGAGGTAGAGATCGGCGCGGCGGAGCAGGCTTTTCAAGGCCTCCGGATTATCTTTGAGCGGGCTCTCCGCATGCGCGCCCAGCCAGAAATAGCGCAACATGTCGTTGCCGATCGTGCGCGAGCCGAGCGGACCTCCGGTGAGCACAAACGGACTCTTGTCCGGCATGACCGCCGGGAAGTCGTCTGCCTTCGCCGACTCGCGCGCGAACCACTGCTGGAGCGAGTCGAGGTAGGGATTTGGCGAACGGTTGCGCAAGGGCGGTAAAAAAGTGAACCCTCCCGCTGGCGGGGCCGCGCGAGTCACCGGCACGTCCACGGCCGCCAGGATCTCGGCGGCCAGGCTCGCGCTTCCCGCGATGTCACCCCGCTCACGCCGAAGCTTAACTTCCTCAATCGCGACCTCGAGCGCCGCCTTGCGCAAGGCCATGCCGACGTTGGGTGTTGGCATGGCTTCCACTGCGGCAACCAACGCCTCATCGCCGGCGTGCAAGGTGCTCGCCGCAGCGAGGCCGATAAACAAGTACCAGAAACGGCAAAGGCAGTGAAATGAGCAGAACATGATTTCGAGGGTAGGGGGAATCGGACTCTTTCAGATGGAAACTATCCCAAGGCCTAGGATGTTTTTGCTAAATAAACCAGCCCATCGCTGAAGGTATTAGAGGGAATCGGGTAAAGGCGCTTGGCCCGCTGCCTCTGCGGCCGAGCCCGTTTTCCCTCTCACGCCGACCTGATTTTTTCGGAAAGCGCAGATAAAATCATGGACTAGTGACGCGCAGCCGCAGGAAGCGGCGTGGCGGGTTGGCGGCGGGGAGGTCTATGGTGTCGGTTACGGTGACGGACTGGCCGACGGTGCCGGGGTTGGTGGCGAGGACGGTCCAGGAGCCGGGGGCGAGGGTGGACGACGCCTCGACGTGGTAGGTTATATCGGAGCGGGCGCGGTGGAACGTGAGTTGAAGTTTAAGTTGGGAGGTTGAAGCGGTTGGAACAGAGACCGACGAGGCGGAGGTCGGCACGGTGCCTAGTGCGTATTCGAGAAGATTGGACACGCCGTCGCCGTCCGGGTCGGCGAGGTCGGCGGCGTCGCCGGTGGCGGCGGTCTGGCCGAAGTGGGTGTGCCGCCAGCTTTCGAGCGGGGTAGCGAGCAAGGTGGTAAGCTCGGAGGAGGCGGGGCCGGTGCCGAGCAGGTTAGTGGCGGTGATGGTGTAGAAGACCGGCACGCCTAGGGGGGCGGTCGTGTCGGTGAACGAGGTGGCGGCGTGATTGGCGGCGAGTACGGTGACGGACCCACCCGAGCTGGTGGACCGGCGCACCTGGTAGTGGTCGGCACCGGGCACCGGAGTCCAGGCGAGCTGGATACTGGCGGGGTCGAGGACAGAAGTGGCGGTGAGGCCGGTGGGCGCGGCGGGCAGGCCGAGGAGGGAGGTGGCGGTGAAGACGGCGGTGGCGGTATTGCCGCCGCGACCGGGAGAGGAGACGAGGCCGACGGAGAGGGTGGCGGCGAGGTTGCTCAAGGTGCGGTCGGGGCCGTCCTGGGTCCAGGTGAGGCCGTCGCTGGAGAAGTAGCTACGGAGAACGTTGCCCTGGCGCACGAGGCGGAGCCACTCAGGGAAACCGCGGGCGACCTCGGTGGTGGCGAAGTAGGTGGAGTTCATCGTGCTGCTGTTGGCGACGACGCGGAAGAGGGCCTGGCCGTTGCCGTTTTGTTTGACGGTGGTGGCGCCGTAACGGCCGCCGGGGGCGAGGGCTTCGCGGACAGAGAGACCAGCGCGGGCATTGCCATCGGTGGCGGTGAAGGACTGGAGGCGGGTGGTGAAGATGAGGTCGCCGGTCCAAGCGCGGAAGGCGAAGGTTAGGTTATCGTTGCGCTCGAAAAAGGTGCCGCCTGCGGTGGTGCCGGTGCCGGAGGTGCCGGCGCGGCCATCGAGGGTGAACGGATCGGCGGGCGGGAGGGTGGCGGCGGAGCCGGGGAAGAGGGAGGCGTTGCCGATGTTGCGCACGACCCAGGTGCTGGCGGGCACTTCGAGCGAGGTGGTGGCGTAGGCGGAGTCGCCGCCCGGGCCTTGGGCGCGTAGCCGGTAATCGTAGGCCTGGCCGGGGAGCACTGTGGTATCTTGGAAGGTGGTGCGGGTGGGGGCGAGGAACTCGGCGAGGGCGGACCAGGTGCCGGTGCCGGCGGGGCTGCGTTCGAGGCGGAAGGAGTGGGCGTCGAGCGGAGTGGCGGCCCAAGTGAGTTGAACGTTGCCTTGGCTGCTGAGACTGGCGGCGAAGGCGGCGGGGGTGGGCTGCGCGGCGCGGTTGCCGGGCAAGGTGGCGGAGACGAGGGTGACGGTGGAGAGTCCGGTGGAGCCGAAGGCGGTCAGGCGGTAGTCGTAGGGGACGCCGGGGACGGCGGTGGAGTCTTCGTAGTTGGCGGTGTTGGCGGGGAGCTGCGGGGCGAGCGTCTGCCACTGGTGGCGGCCGGCGAGGCTGCGCTCGACGCGGTAACCGGACTCGTTGGAGGCGGCGTCGGTCCAGGCGAGGCGCACGGTGGTGGCGGACGGGAAGGTGGCGGAAGGAGTGGTCGGCGCGGCGGGAGCGGTGCCGGTGCCGGCGAAGACCGGGAGGGAAAACGAGCCCGGCGTCCCGCTGGCGGAGAGGGCGGCGACGCGGTAGTAGGTGCCGCCGGGGGCGTTGGTGCGGGTGTGGGTGGCGACGCCGAGGGCGGTGCGGGTGAGCTCGGTGAACGGGCCGTCCGGATGAGGGGCGGTTTCGACGAGGGTGCCGAAGGCGCCGGAGAGCGCGGACCAAGTGAGCGAGTGGGTGGTGGTGGGTGAGCCGAGGGTGGTGCTGAGGCTTGGGCGGGCGAGGGTGCCGCTGGTGGCGACGACCCGGACCTCGTCGAACAAGGCGGGGCCGGCGGGGAGCAGGCCATCGACGGGCTGGTTGCTGAGGGCGAGTTGAAAATCTTGGTCACCGAGGGAGTTGAAGAGATCAAACTCGATGCCCGCCCAAGAGCCTTGGAGGGCGATGGGGTAGGCGTCGTTGGGGGTGGCGGTGGCGGAGTCGGTGGTGATGACGGTGACGGCGTAGCTGGTGGTGAAGTCGGTGATGGGGCGGTGGAAAGTGATTTGGAAACCGGTGGCGCTGACGAAGAGGCGGACGAATTCGCCGCGGAAACCGGCGTCGGTGGGGTTGTTCCAAAACGCCTTGTCGTTGGCGGGCAGGCTGAGGGGCGCGGTGCCGGAGAAATTCCACGTCGCGAGCGTGCGGCGAGTGCCGGTGGGGCCGACGAGTTCGAGGCGGCTGGGGGTGCCGTAGCCGCGCAGCAAGTGGAGTCCGGGACGGTCGCCGGGCAGGCCGGGCTGGCCATGGACGGCGACGAGATGGAGGCCGACGAGCTGGTTGGTGGCGGTGGCGGAGCTGGCGCGCAGGCGGGCTTCGAGGAAGGTGCCGAAACGCGTCCGCCACGAGAAGGCGTCGGGCGATTGGAGGGCGGCGCCGCTTTCCAGTTGGAGGACACCGTGGGTCTGGTTGTTGAGCGAGAGGGTGGTCTCGGTGGCGGAGCCGTGGGTGAGCTGGAAACCGGAGCCGGCGCGGGCGACGCCGGGGGTGGAGTTGGCCTGGATCTGGCCGTCGCCGAACCCATCGCGAATGACCTCGTGGAGCGGGTGGTAGAGGAAATCGACCATCTCGCGGAAGTTGTCGGCGCCGGGGTCGGCGTGGCCGCCGCTGCCAAAGATGAGCTGGGTGGTGTTGCCGAGGTTGAGGTGGCCGTAGCGATAGACGCCGGTGATCTCGGCGCGGCGGAAATCGGTCGCGGCGGTGAAAAAGGTGGTGCGCAGGTGGGGGGCGAGGGCGAGGGTGCCGCTACCGCCGTATTCGTAGCCGTTGTCGGCCGTGCCGGCGGTTTGGTCGCCCACGGTCCAATCCGGGATGAGGTCGGGGATGCTGGCGCCGATACGAGGGAGGGCTGCGCGGAAGACATCGCTTCGCTGATACAGGAGCATGTTGGACGTGCGGGCACCGCCGGAGCTGCCGGAGACAAAGATGTTTTGCCGGTCGATGCTCGGGTAGAGCTCCAGCAGGCGGAAGACGCCCATGAGGGCGACGCCGCGGCGAATGTCGGTGAAGGTGCTGTTGCCGATGCCATGGCCGGCGATCCAGATTAGGTTATACTCGTCGAGAGTGGCGGCGTAGGCGGCGGGCAGGCTGGGCGGGGAACCGGATTCGATGGAGGTGATGAGCCCGTATTTGCGGGTGGGATGAGTGGGGTCAAAACCGGCGGGCAGGCGTACGAGGTAGGAACGGGTGGCGAGATCGGCGTTGTCGTAGGTGATTTCGCCGCTGAAGGCGGTGAGATTAAAGGCGGCGGGGTTGGCGAGGGAGCCGAGGGTTTTGTTGGCGGCGACGCCGGGGGTGAGGTTGAGGGGATTCTGGGCGAGGCCGACGGTAGTGAAGAGGAGGGCAAGCCCGAGACGCAGGAGCCAGAACGAGCGGAGGCGGGGGGAAGGAAGGGAAGCAGTCACCAGGAGGAGGGAAGGAAAACGGCCGAGGGGTCGTAGTGGCAAGGGTGTGCGGGGGGAGGTGACGACGAGGATCTGGGCGCGGTGACGCTCAGGCGGAGGCTGCGGCGAGGCGCAGTTCGGAGTCCGTGCTCATGCGGAAGGGGAAGGCTCAACGAGACGGTCGGCTCGGCGGCGGTCGAGCTCCTCACGGACCTTGGCGACGGCGGCGGAGTCGAGGGTGAATTTTCGTATCACCCAATAGGCGGCGGCGCAGGTGGCTACCGGCACGATGACAAGGAGGAGGCGCATGCGCTCGACCACGGCAGGGTCCTGAACCTGATCGCGCAGGCTGGAGTCGTAGCCGGCGAGGTCCACCAAGGGGCCGGCGAACATCACCGCGAAGGAGACGGAGAGTTTGTTGGTCCAGGAATAGGTGGCGGCGAACGAGCCCTCGCGGCGTTGGTAGGACCGGAGCTCGTCGTGGTCGGCGACGTCGCCGAGCATGGAGGGAATCAGCATCCAGACGCCGGTGATGCAGGGAGAAAGAATGAGGCCGGGGACGAGGCTTAGGTAGGGATAGGCGGGGGTGTAGAGCACCCAAGTGCTCAAGACGGCGACGATGCTGAGGGCCATGATGGCTTTCACGGCGAGGATTTTGCCGTAGCGGTTGGCGAACCAGCGGGCGACGAAGATGCCGACGAAACCGGATACGGCCGCAAGTGTGCCGCCTACGCCGCTGACGGCGGCGGCGAGTTTTTGGTCGCCGCCAAAGACGTAGTTGAGCCGGGTGAAAAATTCCAGGCTCTGCTTCATGTAGAGCGAGGACTGAAGGAGGAGCGTGAAGCCGATGAGCACGAGGAAGGGACGGCTGGTGAAGGTGAGCCGGATGCTTTCGCGAAGGGAGATTTCCTTGGCGGCTTTGGCGGGATCGGCGGCCTCGACGCGTTGCTTCACGAAGAGGGGCCCCAGGCCGGTGATGAGGATGGCGAGACCGAGTCCGAAGTAGACCCAGCGGGCCCCGTTGAGCAGGTCAGGCTGGCCGTTGAGGTGGAAAATGGGGTGCTGGATAAGATACCATATCCAAGTCATGCCGATGCCGCCGAGGGTGCCGACGTAGCTGCGCCAGGCGGCCATGTTGGTGCGTTCCGAGCTGTTGGGCGTGCTCTCGAGGAGCATGCACTGGAAAGGGATGTTCCAGATGGTTTCGAACAGGAAGGCGACCAGGCGGATGCTCACCATCCAGGCGATGATGACGGGTATGCTCCAGGCCGGGTCTAAAAAGAACAGCACGGGCATCCACAGGCCGCTCAGAATGGCTCCGATGAGGATGTAGGGCTTGCGCCGGCCCCAGCAGGAGCGGGTGCGGTCGGAGAGCCAGCCCATCAGGAAATCGGTGACGCCATCCCAGAGGCGGTAGACCATGAGGGCAAAACTCATGACGGTGGGGGAGAGCCCCAGGTTCACTACGAAGATGGGGTTCATCACGTAGTTCTCGGAGTTTTGCAGAGAGCTGGAGAGGCCGCCCGCGCCGTAGGCGGCTTTTTCCTTGAGCGGCACGCGCTCGTCGGGCGGCACCACACTGGGGCGGGCGGTGGGGGAGGCGGGTGCGGAGGGAGACATTTGCGACGTCGGCAGATCAGAGACGGGTGACACTGAAGAACCGGGCGCGGCGTGGGCGGGTGATGGTCTCGCCGGTGAGGTCGAAGTTCGCGCGAAGCGGGAGCTCGGCGGCGGAAGGACCGACCAGGATCTCAACGGGGCCGGGTTCGATGAGGAAACGGCCGTCGGCGAGGGAACGACCGAGCAGGTCCAGGGGAATCTCGATGGTGACGCGCTGCGTGGCGCCAGGGGCGAGGGTGAGCCGGGCGAAGCCGCGGAGTTGTTGCTGGGCTAGAACGCTGGCCGCTCCGGGTCGGCGGAGGTAGAGTTGCGCGACTTCGGTGCCGGTGCGCGAGCCGGTGTTTTCCAGGGTGAAGGAGGCGGCGACGGTGGGGAGCGTAGCCAGGTCAAAAGTGTGATTGGAAGTCGCCGCTGCGCCGGTGTCGGCAATGGAGAGGGCGGTGTAGTGGAAGCGGGTATACGTGAGGCCGTGACCGAAGGGATAGAGGGGCGGGTCGTCGGCGCGATAACCCCGGCGGTAGGAGGTGGGCACCTGGGCGAGGGAGCGAGGCAGGGTCATGGTGAGGCGACCGGAAGGCGCGGCGAAACCCGACAGAAGATCGGCGAGGGCCAGTGCGCCGAACTGGCCCGGATACCAGGCATAGAGGATGGCGGCGCAGTGGCGTTCGATGTTACCCAGGGCCATGGGGCGCCCCCCGAATACGACCAGCACAATGGGTTTACCGGTGGCGGCGAGTTGGGTGATGAGCTTTTCCTGATCGCCGGGCAGGGCGATCTCGGGGCGGTCCACGCCTTCGCCGCACAGGTAGCGATTCTCGCCCATGGCCGCGATGATGATATCGCAGTCGGCGGCCAGGCGCAGGGCGGCTGCGGTGTCGGTCGAGGCGGAGCGTTCCAGCGGGCTGCGTTGGCCGGTGCGCAGGCGGTCGTCGATGGCGCCCTCGGTGACTACCTTGGCGTCCATGCCGGCGGTCCAATCGCAGCCTCGGGCGTAGTTTATCTGGAAGCCCTGAGGGGTTAAACGTTGGTGCAGTCCGGCGAGGACGGAGACGAGGCGGGGCGTGGTGGGATCGACGGGGACACGCCACCAGAACTCCATCATCATCTGTTAGGTGTAGTCGCCGAGGAGTGGATACAAGGAGTCGGCGTTGGGGCCGATGAGGGCGAGACGCGGGGCGCGTTTGGGGCAGAGCGGGAGGACGCCGTCGTTTTTGAGCAGAATGATGGATTGGGTGGCGGCTTCGAGGGCGCGGGCCTGATTTTCAGGAGGATCGAGATCGAGGTCGGCGGGGGTGGGCGCGGAAAAATCCGTGTCGAGTAGACCGAGGCGCAGCTTGAGGTGGAGCTGGCGGCGCAGGGCGGCATCGATGAGGTAAGGATCGACGCGGCCGCTGCGCAGGGCGGCGGGCAAATCGGCGTAAGCTGAGAGCGTAGGCAGCTCGACGTCCATGCCCACGGCGAGGGCACGAAGGGCGGCGTCGAGGGGGGTGGGCGCGGCGTGGTATTGGGAGAAAATCTGTTCGATGGCGCCGTAGTCGGAAATGACGCTGCCTGGGTAAGCCCATTCGCCCCGGAGAATCTGTTGGAGGAGGAAGGTGGAACACGAGGCGGGCTCCCCGCGGTAGCTGTGGTAGCCCGGCATGATGGAGCAGACGCCGGCCTCGAAGACGGCGCACTCGTGGGGGAGGAGAACGTCATCGCGGAAAAGCCCGAGGTCATCCGGTGAATGCCCATAGCCGGCAAAGTGTTTGGCGGTGGCGGCGACTCCGGTGCGGAGGTCTTCGCCCTCGCCCTGCATGCCTTTGATAAAGGCGGTGCCCATGATGGCGGCCAGGTAGGGGTCTTCGCCAAAGCCCTCTTCGGAGCGGCCCCAGCGCGCGTCTTCGATGACATCGATCATGGGCGAGAGTGCCTGGGTGGCACCGACCGCACGCATGGCGTGGGCGGAGGCGGCGGCATTGGCCCGGATGAGGTCGGGGCGCCAGGTGGAAGCCATGCCGATCTGCTGCGGGTAGGTGGTGGCTCCGCGAGCGGCGAAGCCGGAGATGGCCTCCTCGTGGAAGATGGCGGGGATGGCGGCGGAATTGCGCGAGATGAGGAAGCGCTGGAGTTCGGCGACGGTGGCGGCGAGCTCGGAGGGTTTCAGGGCAACACAGGAGGCGAATTGGGAAACGTGACCGATGCCGTGGGGGACGAGTTTTTCGCACCGGGCGAGATCAAGACGACCGTCCACCACCAAGTCGTTGAAGCGCACTCCGGCGAGCTGGGCGATTTTTTCCTCGGGTGAGAGCTGCGCGATGAGGGCCTCGATGCGGTCCGTGATGGAAGTGGAGGCGTAGGTGGAGGCAGAGGGATTCATTCCTTGATCGGGGTTGGGGCGGGGTAATTTTCTGGAGGGCGAGGGCGTCAGGGTTGCAGGCGCACGGGGGCCTCGATCTCCCCTTTTACAGGATCCCAGCGCCAGCGGCGGAGATTGCCTTCGGCGGTGGATTGGGGAGCGGAGGTGGCGGCGGGTTGATCGGCGGAGAGCAGTTCGAGGCCGAGGGCGACGCAGGTCTCGGCGAGTTCGTGGGGGGCGAAGGTGCGGCGCGGGCCTTGGTGTAGGATGGCATCGACGTACACTTCGTCGTTGTTGTCGGTGCTAGTGCCGGTTTCCCAGCTTCCCGGGAGGCCATCGAAGAGGAGCAGTCCGGGGTGGATGACGAGTCGGCGATCACCGGCGGCGAGAGTCCAGGGGCCCTTGGAATCTGCGGGAGTGCGGCGGAGGTGTGAGGAGGAAAGCACTACGCGTAAGCGAAGGTCTTCGGAGGAGAAGCGCCCGTCGGCGGGGCGATCAAGGCTCACGTGCCAGTCGCCCTGGCCGGTGGCGAGGCCGAGCACGAGCAGGAGACAGGGGCCGTTTTGCAGGATGCGCACGCGACCGGAGGCGAAGGCGCGTCCGTCTTTGAGCAGCTCGACCTTGGCGGAGGCGATGCCGGCCTCAGAGTCACGCCAGTAGGCGGTGACGGGGCGGTGTTGCACCCAAGTGGTGGCGTTGTTGACGCTGCCCAAGGTGGCGTCCTCGGCGAACCAGGTGCGCAGTTGGACGGCGGGTTTATCGCCAGCGGGGGCCATCCAAGTCTGCTCCAGCTCGAACGGAGCGGAAGTATCCGCGGCAAAACGGGCGACCAAATCGGGCGGGCACGCCAAGGCCGGGAGATGGAAAAGAAAATCGGGATTAAGGGTGAGGGTGGACTCCTTGACCCCGCGCGGCCGCAGGCCGGTGCGTTGCCAAATGAGCAAGGCGGGGTCGGGAGCGAGCCGGTCATGGTAAATGCGGCTCTGTGCGCCAGCCCACTGCCCGGTGCCGGGGTGGAACTGGGAGGCGGTCAACTCCCACATCCGGCGGCGCATCGCCTCGGCATCGGCGCGGGCGGCGGGATCGGCGACGAGACGGAGCACACGTTCGAGTTCGAGGATAAAAACGGTGCCGTAGTGAGGGCTGTTGTATTCGGGCACTCCGCCGTTGGCGACGAGGGCGGCGCGCTGGGCGGCGAGGCGTCGGCGTCCGTAGGCGAGGAAGGCGGGGTCGTCGAGCAACTCGCCGGCGGCGAGGGTGACGGCGGCACCCATGGCGCAGATGTTGGTGTAGTGCGGGCCGATGTCGCGTTTGACGATGGCGTTGCAGGCGTGGCGCAGGGAGGCCTGGAGGCGGCGCACGAGGGCGGGGTCGAGGGCGGCGGCGTGGGCGTGGAGGATTTCGGCGAAACGGGCGCCCATGAAGTCGGCCCAATTCCAGTCGGCCGGAGCCATTTTTTCGGGCGGCTCCTCGGAAAACCAGCCCCAGATGCCGTAGTGGATCGATATCGGGTCGGTGACTTGCAGGTCGAGCAAACGCTCGAGGATGCTGGAAGCGCGGATGACCTCCTCGGGGCTGCCGCTCATGAGCAGCAGTTGGGCGTATTGGGCGCTGATGAGGGTCGAGTGGACGAGTTGACCCTTCTTCACCCGGGTGTGGTAACCGGGGCTGGCGCCGTTGGTGGTGATCAGATTATCGGCGGGGTCGAAGCGTTGCTCGCAGGACGCGAGGGCGGCTTTAAGCAGTGCCTGGCGGGAGGGGGGAGACGAGGAGGGAGCGGTCATAAGGGGGAGAAGCGGCTTTGGCGCGCACGTTGCGGTCTCTGGGACAAGGATGGCGGCGAGGACGCCGCTGATCGCAATCAGGGTGTGCAGTTTGACCGAGGTGAAAGCGCGGACAGATCGACAGGACATGGCAGGGTGGGGTTGGGGTGCTGCGGCCGTGGGGTGAACCCTGTGCGCGAGCGGTTAGAGGAACAAATCGTATTTAGTTCATAACGTTGAACTCGTCCGGAGGGGGCGTAGCTGGCCGACGAAAAACGGGACCAAACAATCAAGGAGCGGTCACGCGGAGACGTAGGAAACGGCGGGGCGGTGTGGCGCTGGCGACGGGGACCGTATCGGTGACGGTGACGGTCTGGCCGACGGTGCCGGGATTGGTGGCGAGTACTGTCCACGAGCCGGATGCGAGCGTTGACGACGCCTCAACGTGGTAGGTCAGGTCGGCGCGGGCGCGGAGGAAGGAAAGGGCGAGCGTGGAGTTGGGAGCGGGGAGCAGGGAGACGACGGGGGTGGCGGAAGAAGCGGCGGAGGTCGGCGAGGTGCCGAGGGCGTATTCGAGGATGTTGGACGCGCCGTCGCGGTCGGTGTCGGCGGTGTCGGCGGCGGTGCCGGAGTTGGCGGAGGTGCCGAAGTGCTGGAGACGCCAGCTTTCAATGGCGGTATAAGGAAGGTAGGCGGAGAGGACGATGTCGTTGCCGGATTTGGTGACGATGAAGCTGCCTTCGTAGTCGGCGGTAGGGAGGCGGGAACCGAACGGGATATTGGCGAACGTGCCGGAGAGCGTGCCGGTGGAGCTTAGAATCGTGAAGGTGGCGCTGTTGGGCGGGGCGTAACCAGGGAGGAGGGCGACGGAGAGGTCGCCCGCCAGGGAGGTGGTGCCGCTGACCGTGAGGTTGTCGAACTGGGTGGCGGTTCCTTGGAAGGTGGTGGCCGCGGTGGTGCCGCCGAGGTCTAGGTCGAGGGTGGCGGCGACGCCGAGGCTGTAGTTGCCATTGATGACGGTGCGGCCGGGGGTGCCGAGGTCGCCGGGGGCGAGGGTGCCGGCGGTTTGGAGCAGTGCGGTGGGGGTGAGGCCGCCGGAGGCCGGGGTGACGAAGCCTGCGGAAGCCGTGACGGTGGCAGCGCTGAGCTGGCCGCCGGTCCAGTTGAAGGTGCGGGTCTGGCCGGTGGTGGTGGCGGCGGCGGAGAGGGTGCCGCTGAGGACGAGTTTGCCGCCCTGGAGGTGGACGGTGTCGGTCTCGGCGGTGCGGACGCTGATGCTGCCAAGGGTGAGGCCGCCGTTGAGCATGACGGTGCCGCCCTCGCCGATGGTGAGGGAGTTGGCGTTCACCATGGAGCCGCCGTCGGCCAGCGTGAAACCGCCGGCGGCGGTGAGGAGGGCGGGGCCGCCGCCGGAGTTGTTGACCTGAAAGACGAGGGAGGTGTTGGTGCCCGTGGCGCTGCCGTGCAGCAGACTGATGCCGGTATTGAAACGGAGGGCACCGTTGAGGATGCGCCACGTGCCATGGGCGAAGGTGCCGTTGGCGGATACGGTGACGTCGGCACCGTTGGTGAGGGTGAAGGTGCCGCTGGCTTGGGCGCCGGTGTTGTTCTGGCCGATTTGCCCGAGGGTCCAGATGCCGCCGTCGAAGGTGTGGGCGGAGTTGGGCGCGGCGGTGTTGTAGCCGAAAAAGGAAAACGCGACGCCGCCCGGGCCGGACTGGCGAAGGGTGGCGCGGGCGTTGTCCGCGCCGACTTGGAACATCGAGAAACTGCTGCCGCCGGCGAAGGTGAGGGTTTGCGCGGTGGTGGCGCTGTTCGAGATCAGGCCGGTGGCACCGGAGCCGGAGAGGAGGCCGAGGGACGTGATGGGCGCGGTGAGATCGAGCCGCCCGTTGACCGTGATGGGCGCGGGAAAGGAACCGCCGGTGAGACGGGCGATGGTGGAGGGATTGTTGCCGCCGAACTTGTAGGTCGGCAGGCCGTCGGCGGGCGGGGAAACGAGCAGGGGGCCGGTGAAGGTGTTGTTGCCGGAAAATACGGTGGTGCCGTTGCCGGTGAGGGTGAGCGAGCGCGCCCCGCCCGGCTCGCTGATCGCGCTGGCGACGGTGAGGGTGCGTCCGGAGGCGATGGCCCACGTTTGGTGCGCGGCCAGCGTGAGGGGGGTGTTGACAGTGAGGTTTTGGGTCGAGGTGGAGAGGTCGAAACCGCCGCCGCCGAGGATGAGGGGGCCGGTGCCGGAGCTGAGGGTGATGGCGGTGGAGGGCGAGGCGAGTTGGATGCGACCAACGGTGAGGCCGGAGCCCACGCCGACGGTGCCACTGGTGTAGGTGCCGGTCCACGTCGCGGTATCGAAGACGCCGGGCGTGGTGCCGCCGGTCCAGCTAGCGGTCTGGTTGAGGGTGCTGGTGTTGTTGGCTTTGACGGTGGCGGCGGGGTTGAGTGCGGAGAGGGAGGCGGAGCTGGAGGTGATGCTGCCGGCGGAGTTGGTGATGATGACATCGTAGAGACCAACATCAGCCGCTTGGACCGAGGGGACAGTGTAGCTGGCGGAGTTGGCAGCCGGGATGGGTTGGCCGTCTTTGCGCCATTGATACGAGACGGCGAGGCCGACGGCGGTGACGGTGAAGGAGGCCGAGCCTCCGAAGGCAACCAGCTGGGTCACGGGTTGCTGGGTGATCCTCGGCGTGACGATAATCGCGAGGGTGGTGGCGGCCACCGCTTCGCTGGGGAGCGAAGACCGCACAAAATCCGCTGCGGTGAGACGGTAGTAATAGGTCTGCCCCTCAAGGAGATTGGTGTCGGTCCAAGTGGTCGCCGTCAGCCCGCTGGCCAGGGTGGTGAAGGGGCCGGAGAGTGAGGCCGCGCGTTGGAGGGTGTAGGTGAGGGCTTCTTCGGGGGCATCCCAAGACAAACGAATCTGGGTGCCGGAAAGGGCCTCTCCGCGCAGGCCGGTGGGGGTGGTCACGGGCCGGATGGTCTGTTGAGCATAGATTTCCAAGTAATCGACACGAGCGGGCGTGCCGCCGGTTCCGGGGGTGAGCTCCAGAGTGACCGTGTCGCCAGATTTTAAGGCGAGCCCGCGGCTGAGGCGGTGCCGGATCTGCAAGGGTGGGCTGTTTAGGCCTGCCGTGAACAACAGAGCGGTCCAGGCATCGACCTGCGTGCCATTGATTTTCAGGCGGTAGCTGGCGGCGTCCGCACTGCCGGTGAGGTAGGCGGTGTTGATGGCATAGAGGCCGTCCGCCCCGGTGAACGTTCTCCCCAGGATGCCCAGGCCCGTGCTGGTGCGGACGCCCTGCCCGTTGGAATAGGCGGTGTCGGTCTCGAGCGCGCCTCCGGTCACGGACAAACTCTCCGCTTCGTTTTTGGCGGGCAGGATGTAGTTGTCCTTGTTGCCGGAGTATTGGGCGATGGCGGGGTCTGCGGTGGTGACGTTGCCGATGAAGTGGTTGTTGATGGCGTCGAGTTCGGCGGAGGTTTGCTCCTTGATGGCGGAGCTGCAGTTGACCGTGGCGTTGCGTTCAAAGGTGAGGTATTCGGAATAATTATCCGCATAAAGACCCGCGGCCGGGTTGGTGCCGGTCCATATCGATAGCCGCAGGTTGTGGATAAAGTTATCCGCGACGAGGGTTCCTGGCTGGCGTCCCAGCGTGTAAACGCCGCCGCCGTCGTCATGGAGTTGCATGACGTGGTGGATGTAATTTTGGCGAACGATATTGTCCCACATACCGACATTACGTCCGGTGCCGCCGGCCTGTCCGCCCACCTGGACTCCCATGTAGGGGGCAAAAGCGATTTCGTTATCAGCCACCAAGAGACGGGTGACGAAGTAGGAGATCACGCCGATGCCATTGGTGTAGTGCTGCCCGTAGCGGGTGATCGAATTGTTCAGGACCTTGATGTTGTCGCAGAGGTCCTCAGGCAGGGGATTGGCGGTGGCCGCGTCGTGGATTACGACGCCGTTGGCGGCGATCCAGCGAAAATCGTTGTTGAGAATCGTGCTGTGGCTGACGCCCCGGACGAAGGAAACGCCGTTGAGCCCGAGAAAGCGGAAGGAGCAGGAGACGATGTCTACGTTTTCGGCATACTGGACGGTGATCGCGCCCGGGCGGGTGCCGTTCAAAAAGTCCCGCGCGCCCTGCGTCATGGCGGCGCCGTTGAGACTCGCGCGGTTCCAATTGCTGTGGGTGAACTCGAGGCCTTCGAAGCGGAGGTTGCGCGCTTTGTTCGTTGCGGTGCCCTCCACCCGGACGATGACCTCCAGAGACGGCGCTTCGACCGTGGCCGTGGCCAGGTCATCCCCGGCCAGCGGCTTGTAATAAAGCACGTCGCCGGTGGTGTCCAAAAACCACTCGCCCTCGGCATCCAGGAAATCCAGGGAGTTCTCGAAAAAGTAAGGTGCCTCCGGCCAAAAGCCGTTGCCCTTGTCAAAGAGCCGCGTGCTTTCATTGGGTTGAAAGGTGACGGTGGCCTGGCCACCGCTGACGGTGTAGGAACTGATTCTCCCCCGGTAGTGATACCAATGCGGGTTCATCACCATTTCCACCTCGTTGAGGCCCGACCAGGCGGCGATTTCCCAGGCGTTGATCTTGGCCGTCTTCGCCGTGGCATCGATGCCGATCATACTGTAGTAGGGGCCGAATGAATCTCCATCTTCTCGGTTGGGATGCCGAGCCCGGATGCCGGTTTTGCCGTTGATGTAAAGCTGCCGGAAGGTGGCGGTGACGCCGGTCTTTTTGTAGATGTTTTTAACGGCATCATGGAGCGTCCATCCGGAGGAGAGGCCTGCGCCGCCGCTGAGGACGGGAGCTTCGTTTTCGTAGTTTTTATAGATCACTCGATATCCGTTGGTCCCGGAGTCGGCGGGTCCGAATACAAGCGTGGCGGTTTGGCGGTGGAGCCCGCCGCGCAGATAAACAAGGATGTCTCCGGTCATGTTGGCCGCGAAGGTGGCCACCGATTGTTTCGCTTTGCCCACGGTTTTGAACGCGGTGGCCGGGGAAAGCCCGTCCCGGCTGTCGCTGCCTTGCACGGGGTCCACGTAGAACGTTTGCATGGCCTGGGCGGCTGCGTTCGTTTGGACGCTGAGAAAAATCGCAATAAAGAACGACAGGATAGGGAAAACAGAGTGGAACGGGACGCGCGGGGTGGGTCGTCCGGGGGGCGATCGGAGGCCGGGTGGTGATGAAGGTGAATCCTGCATGGGGGGCGGGGCTGGGGTCTTGGATTTCGGCCACCGGGCGAAACTCGACGCTGTGGCTGGCGCTTGGCGGGTTAAGTTAAACTACGAGCGTGATGGTCAGGGTGCGGGAGTGCGGTTGGCAGCACTCGTAGCGGATGACGACGGATTCGCTTATACCAGCCACCCATGTTTTTATTGGCGCTGGAATCAGCGCTGGATTATCCGGCCGACATCACCCTCGGCTGAGCAGTCCGCTGGCATACTCTCGTGATGACGTGGTTATGGATAATGGTATCTTAGAAAGAAATCGCGCGGTTATTCTGGCGCGACGTAACCGGCTGGGCCGCCCAGGCGCTGGAATTGGCGGTAAACGATCCATCCGCAGACAAAGGCCATGGCCGTAAGCACGGCCCCCAGACCAAAGGTGTAGCGGAAAACCCCTCCGGTGAGGTCGATCACCGAGCCCACCAAGGGACCGACCGCGATGGAGCCCACGGAGAGAAGAATGCCACTGGCCGAGGCGAACTGGGCGAATTTAGACCGGGGGAAAAGCCTTTGTCCCAAGGAGGCGACAGCCGTCATATACGAGCCCGAAGCCACTCCGTGTATAATCAGAAACACCGCAAAACTTTGCTGGTCTCTCGCCAGCATAAATCCCGCGATCGAGGTTACGGTGTAGATGACTAAAGCGACCATGCTGACCCTCAGCGGATGAAAGCGGTCGGCGAGCCAGCCGATAAAAAAGGAAAGGAAAAGCGAGATGGTGTAGGTGATGGCGAGGCATTTTCCGAAGTGATCCATGCTCATGCCCAGGCTGTTGGCGTAAGGGATGGAAAAAGCGTTGATCGGGAGGAAGCAAAGATTGCCGAGCGTGAGGAAGGAAAACACGGCGATGTAGTAGGGCTGGCGAAAACTATCCCGAAAGTAGGATTTCACTTCCTGAATCCTTCCGCCGGTGGCCGGCGGCGGTGGTGGTGGATAAGAGCCCTCTTTGACCCGCAGGCACACCCAATAGAAGCCGATTCCGTAAAGGACTCCGATGATGACCAGAATCAAAGTGAAGTGGCCGGGCACCAGGCCCATGACCCAGAAGTTGAAGATGATGCCGTCGAGCAGACTCACGGCGCGAAACATGCCGTAGAAACGGCCGATAAGTTCGATGGGGACGACATCGTTGATCAGGCCGCCAAAAACCGCCTGGCTGGCGATGGCGGCAAATTCAAAGATGGCCCAAAACACTCCGAAGCAGACCACGGAAACGACCATTTTGTTTTCGAGCAGAGCCAGCAACCGGGCGCCCACGCCTTCAGTGCCGGCGGCTTGATGCAGCCAGGTGCCCAAGGCGCTGGAGGCATCGCTCAGGCCGTGCAGCCACCCGGCAATCAATGGGGTGAGGCCGATGCCGATCATGCCGGCGGCGGCGATGGGTGTGGTCCACAAAAGAAAGGGGATGCGCCGGCCGCGCGGGCGGCGGTGCCGGTCCGAGCGAACGCTGATGATCGGCGCCAAGACGAGCCCGAGCATGGCGGGGAAGGTGGTGAGAAGCAGGCCGAACAGCCAGTTGGGAACCGAAAGGCTGCTGAGGAACCACTGGCTCATCGGCATGGCCGAGCGGTCGCGCATGGTCCAGACGAAGTCGCCGATCAGCAGCAGGACAAACAAGCCGACCAAACCCCGGTAGGTGTAGGTCAGCGTGCCGACGGTCCAGGTGCTCTTGCGTTCGGCGGACGCGCAGGCTGGCGCGGGGGAGGCGAGGGGCGCGGTGTGGGGTGTCATGGGCGGATGGGGTTAGAAACTGGCGGGGGCCCGACGTGACGGGGGCTTGGGTTTTGGCCAGGCGGAAGCCCGCCACGGTCACGTGGTTTTACTGAACGGGCGGAAAGAGCGCGCCCCGGTATTTCCGGGTGCGCGGGTAGCGACGGCCGTGCGTTTAGGCGCGAACGCGGCGGCGGCGAAGAGCGGCGAAACCGAGACCGGCCAGACCGGCGAGGCCGGCGTAGGCGGAGGGCTCGGGGATGGCGCTGGTGGTGAGAATAATCGAGGTGTTGACGTTGTCTTGGCTGATGACCGCGTTCAGTCCGCCGATGGTTCCTGAGAGGGATGAGCCCAGTGTGCCCACCACGGAGGTGTAGTCGAATAGGGTGTAAACACCGATTCCGAAACCTGCACCGGCGGTAAAGGTGAAGTCGTTGAAGTTGAAAGTGCCGGAGCCGATATTCAGGCCTCCCTGCACATCCACCACAGTGGTGCCGGGGTTGCCGAGGGTGAAAAATAAAGAAGGCGCGGCAATCGGAGCGACTGCGTTGGTGAGGTTGAGCACGGTGGATGCGCCGCCGGAGATTACTAGTGAGTCGATACTGGAGGCCTGGAGTTTGCCGCCGTAGTTGCCGCCGTTGAGGGTGAAGCCGATGGCAGATCCGGAGCCGAGGTTGATCGTGCCGGTGCCGCCGAGTGTGCCGCCGACGGTATAGGTGCCGCCGCCGGTGTGGGTGCCGTTGACCAGCAAGGTGGCGTTGCCGCCGATGCCGGTGGTGCCGGTGTAGTCGCTGGTGCCATTTGTGGTGAGCGTGGCACCGTTGTGTTGTAAACTGCGGGTTCCGGTGCCGGCACCAATAGTAACACCGCCGGCGAGGGCGATGTTGCCGGAGCCGGCCAGCGTGAGGGTGACGTCGGTGGTTTCGCCGGAAGCGCCGATGGCCAGGCCGCCGAGGGCGAGGGT
>JAIXRU010000228.1 GCA_027485045.1 Opitutaceae bacterium
ATGGGTAATGGGTTAACCCCGTCTCGTTTTTCGAGGCGGGGTTTTTTGTTTGCCCTGGCACGATCCGCCGCGCACCAAGGATTCATGTTTCACATGGAGACATCGGGCGTAGTAACCCGAGCATCGCAGAACGAACACTTGAAACCGCATCGAAAACGGGGAGGGCACTGCGTGCCCAATTACTACCCCCGCCAGTAGGTGCGGTTTCTTCTCGTTAAACTAAAATGAAATCAGTCAAGACCACCACCAAGGCCACCACCCGCCGCACCGACGACTGTCTCGTCGGTGTCAGCCGCAAGCCGTTAATCATCGCCATCCCGCCAAATATGTCCGCCGCGTTCCGCGCACAGGCGCAGGCACGGGACACCTCCGTTTACCAGGAGGTGCTTGACGGTCTCCGGGGTATCTCGGAAATGGCCCTCGATGAGTGCGACCGGGAGGACATGCCCGAGCACAAGCAAGATTGGCTGTATGAAGGAAGCGAAGACTTTGGCGGCATTATCGCGCCCACCTTCACAGATGAACAAATCGCCCGGCTCCGCCATGCGGTGAGCATAATTGAAGCGAATACAGACCTACGCAAAGTGACCATAGAAGAGCTGATCGTCGCCGGGGCCATGGCCGTGATGGATTTCTCCGCATCACCGCGCAAAGACGCGGCGGAGGCCATCGGGGAGGCTATAGAAGTTTACGCCCGCGCTGGGGAGGCCTTCGCCCGTCCCGAGCTAGGCACAAACGACCCACTACAAAGCCAAAGCCCCGAAATAACACGGAGCAGGCGAGCCGCCTAACCCACCAGCCCCGCCCTGACCGGCGGGGTTTTTTTGTGCGTGAATTGTTCACGGTCAAATTCACGGTTTTCACGGTTTCGGAATGGAAAACAGGGCAATTTGGTGAAATCCGGTGAAATGCTCAAATCCCGTAACCCCTTTTCCATTAGCTCAATGAAACGAATTGAAACGTATTGAAAACCACGATACACAGTTAGAAGGCGGATGCTCTATCCAGCTGAGCTACGAGCACATGATTCGCTGACTGGAGATGACTATTTTCGCCCCGGGCCCGGCGGCAAGACGCGTTTCGTCGTGAGGATAACGAAATGACAAAACACGCGGGCGGGCTTGATGGTGTTCAATCACGACTACGGTGTGGTCTTGGTCCCTCGAGGCAGATACCGGCCGAAATACTCTGCGAGTATTGTTCGCCGTTCGGGCTCACCCTCCGCCTTCGGCTCCGGGCTACGCCATTTACGCTTCGCTACGTCCTTGGTCGTTCGCCTCTGAAATGCGCTCGACATCTCGCCTCGCTACCCGTTTTCGACTACATGGTTCCGGCTTAGTATCCTTCACGAGACGTCTTCCTCGCTTTGCGCGTCGGGGGAATGGCGATTCAGGGCAACGCGAGGGCGCGGCGGAGGTCGTCGTGTTCGAAGGCGCTCGCCATGCGATTGATTTCCGGCGGACGTGCGCTGACTTCCTTTGCAATGGTTCGCCAGGTGGCCGTGGCGGCTGCGACTTCTTTGATGATCGTGCGGGCTTTGGGCAGTGAGAGCCCGTAATAACCTGCGGCTTCCTGCACCAATTCGAGCGAGCAGGTGCTTTCGTGGAGATCAATGCGGGTGCTGAGCACGCGGGCTTTCAGGTCGGTAGGGACGGGGTTGAGGTCGTAGGCGGGCGAGAGGGTCCAGCCAGCTTTTCCGTTCCACAGGAAACCGTGATTCCGGAGATGGTCGTCCACATTGGAGATGAGCACGTTGAAAACCATGCGCCGATAGAGTGCGTGGGCGTCGGTCGTGGCTTGGGCACCGTGGCCGGCGAGCGCATCCACCATTTCGGGGTAGCCGCCGCCTTCGCCGTCCCGAGCCCCGAGCATCGCCATGGCGGAGAGAAAGGGGATGCGTTTTTTATCAACGCGGTCAAAGCGACGCGACAGCAGCACGGCCTTGCCGGCTACGTGGATCAATTCGTGATCGGCCGTGACGATGCCTGCGCGGTCCGCCAGGCGCAGCGCGATTTCCTCCCAGGTCTCGATGCTGTATTCGTCGGTCTCTTTGGGGAACTTGGCGATGGCGAGACGACCGTATTGATCGATCACCGAGGCCTTGGGGCGCGCGCCGCCCAGAGAGGAGCCGGGCGCGAAGATGAGCTGGAGATCGTCGTCGGTTTCCTCGTCGCGCAAGATACGTTCGGTGACTTGCAGCAGGCGTCCGAGCTCGACGAGGGCGGGGACTCCGGCGCGCGGGCGGGTCACAAATTCATCCTGCCCGACGGGGCGAAGACGGAACGCTCCCAGGCGGGTCTCGTCGGCGACACCGAGCAGGTAATCGCTTTCCATGAGGGTGCGCACGTCCCGGCCTTCCTGCTGCGCCCGCCGGCGTTCGGCGCGTTGCATGAGGCGGCGGCCCCAGGTGTCGGGGGCCGAATCACCGACCGAACCATGAATCATACAACCGGCGGGCGGGGCGAAGCCTCCCCGGGTGAGCGGGAGCGCGGGTTCGAGGGCAAAGCGGTCCGGGGCGTGCAGCCAAGAGTCGGCATACTCGAAGAGCACGGTTTCCTTGCCCCGGGTGCGGTTGCAGCGCGCCCGGCCGATATGCCGGGTGTTGCCTTCGAGCGAGAGGTGTATTTCGAAATCCGCCATGGCCGCTCAGGAAGCCGAATGTTTTAGGCGAATGCGCTTGGGCAGTGACTCGTCGGCCAGGGCCTGACCGACTGCATCTGTGGACGGATCGGCAATCTTTGCCAACCCGTCCAGCAAGCCCAGCGCCTGCAGGACGGCGGCGTAGATGCCGATGCTTACGGCCGGGTCGCCTTCCTCGATACGCTGTAGAGTGGAGCGCGAGGTGAAGGCCCGGTCCGACACCACGGCCATGGGCAGGCGGCGACGTCGGCGGGCATCGCGGATATCGGCCCCGAGCTTGGCCAGAGTTTTGCGCGTAGCGGCGGAAGGGTGGTGTGGCGTGGGCATGATTTGTCGGCTTGAAGCGACCTAATGGGCGTTAGTGTCGCACGAAGATGACAAAATACAAGCCTACGCTACGGTGTTTCGGTGCGACGCGCACGGCGGTCACGACCTATTTATGGAGCTTGGTGCGGAGGTAGGGGGCGGTGGGGGATTTCTTTTGTTTAAGCAGGCCGGCGAGGGGGCCTTGGTAGAGGAGGTCGCCGCCGTC
>JAIXRU010000213.1 GCA_027485045.1 Opitutaceae bacterium
CAGCGGGTGAGGAGGGCGTCGGCGTGGGTGGAGCGTAGGTCGCCGCCGGCGGCGGCGATGGCGGCGCGGAGGGGAGTGCTGACGCGGGGCCAGCCGAGGCCGAGGAGGTAGCCGCCGCCGGCGAGGAGGACTAGGGTGGCGGCGAAGAGGGCTTTGTGGCGGAGGATGCGGGTGTAGGCCCAGTCGTAGGCGACGTGGATGGCGCGGCTGGTGGGGTTGGCCTCGTAGTCCACGAGTTTTTCGCGGCCGAGTCGCCAGACGGCAGAGCCGACGAGGGCGGCGAGGGCGGGGGCGAAGAGCCAGCCGGGGACGTGCAGCGACCAGCGGTCGTGGTCGAAGGGGAGGGTGTAACCGGAATTAAAATACCAGCCAAAGGTTAGGCCGGCGGCGAGGCCGGCGAGGAGGAGGAGCGGGGTCTTGCGCACCTGCCAGGGCGGGAGGAGAAGGCGGCAGAGGGCGGGGACGAGGAACACGCCGACGAGGACGGCGCCGCTGATGGCGAGGGTTTTGGTGAGTGCGAGCGGGATGAAGAGGCGGCCGGCCTGGTCGGTGAGGGCGAAGAGGGGTAGGAAGCCGATGACGGTGGTGGCGGCGGAGGTGACGAGGGGGCGGGCGACTTCGCGGGAGCTGGTGACGACGGTCTCGATGATTTCCTCGTTCCACGGCGAGGTGGGCATGGGGCGGTTTTCGCGCCGGCACTTCGCCTGGAGATCGACGAGGTGTTGGGTGATGTTCTCCGTCATGATGATGCCGAAATCGACCATCACGCCGATGGCGATGGCGATGCCGGCGAGGCTCATCAAGTTGGCGCTCACGCCGAGGAAGTGCATGACCAGGAACGCGAAGAGCATGCCGAGGGGCAGGCTGACGGCTGTGGCGATGCTGGCGCGCAGGTGTAACAGGAAAAGCACGACGACGAGCATCGTGGTGACGATGGCCTCGCGGAGGTTGTCGGTGACGGTGGCGTTGGTCTCGTCGATGAGCTGGGAGCGGTCGTAGAAGGCGACGGGTTCGAGTTTCTCGGCGGCGAGGGTGGGGGCGAGGTCGGCGAGGCGTTGTTTGATGCCGGCGATGACGCGTTTGGGGTCTTCGTGGACGCGGAGGGCGACGATGGCGCCGACCTGTTCCTGGTGTCCGTCGGCGAGCAGGCCCTGGCGGAATTGTCCGCCGAGCTGGACTTGGGCGATCTCGCCGAGGCGGATGCCGGAGCCGGTCATGCGGTCGCCGCGGATGACGATGTTTTCCACGTCCTTGACGGAGCGGATGAAGCCGGCACCGCGGATCATGGTCTCGATGCCGCCTTGTTCGACGCTCATGGCACCGACGTCGCGACCGGCGGCGCGCACGGCGGTCATGAGCTGGTCGAGGGTGATGGCTTGTTCTTCGAGGCGGGTGGGGTCCACGTCGATCTGGTATTCGCGGACGACGCCGCCGGCGGGGGCGACCTCGGCGACGCCGGGGACGGCGCGGAGGGCGGGGACGACAATTTGGTCGAGGACGTAGCGTTTGGACTCGGTGTCGCGCGGGCCTTGGAGGGTGAAGGCGTAAACCTGGCCCATGGCGGTGGCGTCCGGGCCGAGCTTGGCGGTGACGTCGGCGGGGAGGATGCCCTGAATTTGGGAGAGGCGTTCGAGGGTGCGGGTGCGGTTTTCGTAGAGATCGCGGCGGTCCTCGAAGATGACGTAAACGTAGGCGGTGCCGTAGAGGGAGAGGCCGCGGACGGTCTGGACGCCGGGGAGGCCATGGAGTTCGCGGGCGAGGCGCGAGGTGATCTGTTGATCGACGTCGGCGGGGGATTGGCCGGGCCACTCGGCCCAGACGATGACCTGGTTGTCGGAAAGGTCGGGGATGGCGTCCACCGGCACGCGGCTCCAGGCCCAGAGACCGGCGACAGCGAGGGCCAACGCGGCGGCGAGGGTGACGAAGAGGTTGCGGATGGCGAAGGCGATCATGGGACTAGTCGCTAGGAGCTAGAGGCTAGCAGCTAGATTCAGTGGCTGTGGGCGGCGGCGGGGGCGGTGGCGCCGGCGGGGAAGAGGAGGCTGGGGGTGCCGGCGAGCTGGGCCTGGCTGTCGATCAGGAAGGCACCCTGCGTGGCGACCTCGTCGCCGGCGGCGAGGCCGGCGCGGACGACGTAGAGGTCGTTGCCATTTTCGTCCTCGAGGCGGGGGCCGAGAGCGAGCGGGGCGAGGGCGAACTGGGCGCGGCCTTTGGCGTCGCGGGAGGTGATTTTCCAGGCGACGTGGCGGACGCCGGTGGAGAGGACGGCGGTTTTGGGGATGAGCACGAATTGGCCCCAGGTGGTGCGGTCGGCGGGGTCGGCGGGCTTGAGGTCGGAAGCGAGGGCGACTTGGAAACGGGCGTTGACCAGACTGCCAGGGGAGAGGACGGCCCGGGCTCCGGAGAGGTGGATGCGGACCTCGCGGGCACGGTTGGAGGGGTTGATCTCGGCGGCGACGCGGGTGACGGTGGCTTTGACTTGAGGGAGCGGGCCGGCGTCGTCGCTTTCGATGAGGACGGACTGGCCGGTGGCTATCCAGTTGGCGCGGTGTTCGGGGACGTGGACGACGAGCACGAGTTTGTCAGGATCGACGAGACGAAGCATTGGGGCGTCGGCCATGATTTCCCGGCCGACGGCGAGGGTTTCGTTGATCATGTCGGTATCCTGCTGGAGGACTTGGCCGGAGAAGGGGGAGGTAATGATGACGGTATCGCGAACGGGTTGGCCGGCGACGATGGCGTCGGCGACCTCGGCGAGGTGCCAGCGGGCGAAACGTTCGCGCAGGCTGGTGACGAGGGTGGGTTCGTTGAGTTTTAAGGCGGCTTGAAGTTCGCCTTGGGCGGCGATGAGTTCGGGGCTGTAGAGCTCGACGACGGGGGCCCCGGCTTCGACCTCCTCGCAGCAACCGTAGGTGGCTTCGAAGCGTTTGACGATGCGACCGGCGACGCGGGGGATGACGAGGCGGGTGAAGCGGTGGTCGTATTCGGCGGCTCCGTACGCGCGGACGGTGGCGGTGGCGGGGCCGAGGGTGGCGACGGAGGTTTCGAGGCCCATGCGGCGGGTTTGTTCGCGGGAGAGTTCGCCGGCGACGACCTGGGTCATGGCCATGCCGCAGACGGGGCAGGCACCGGGTTTGGTGCCGATGAAGTCCATCATGGGGCAGGCCCAGCGGGCGCCGGCGACGGGAGCGGAGGCGGCGTCGGCGTGTTGGTGACCGGCGGCGGCATGGAAGAGCGTGGAGGATGGCAGCAGGGCGACGGTGGCGGCACCGGCGGCGAGGCCGGCAAGGGTGACGACCCAGGAAAGGAAGGTGCGCATGGGGAAAAGCTAAGAAGCTGAAAAAGGAGGCGGTTATTTTTTGACGACTTCGTTGCGGAGGGCGGAGGGGCCGTAGCGATCGGGGTCCTTGGCGAACCTTGGGGGGCAGGCGGCGCAGCCGAAGCCGACGAGTTTGCCTTGGTAGGTGGCGGGCTTGAGGTCGGGGTCGACATCCATGCCGCAGATGGGGCACACGGTGTTCACGGTGGCGGCGGGGACGGCGGCGGGGGCGGTGTGTACGGCGTGGGGATCGACGGCGGGGGCGGCGGTTGCGACGAGGGGAGCGGGTTCGGCGTAGGGCTCGTGGAGGGCGGTGCGGGTGGCGAAGGCGATAACGGCTCCGACGAGGAAGGTAGCGAGGAAGAGGATGACGGGTTTCATAGATTAGAAGAGGTTGGCAGGGGCGTAGCGCCAAAGTTCGGCACGGGCGGAGCGGGCGGCGTAGTCGGCCTCGATGACCTGGAGTTCGGCGTCGGTCTGGCGTTCGAGGATTTCGAGAACCATAAGAACGGAGGTTTCGCCAACGGCCATGGTGGAGGTGCCTACGGAGAGGACGAGAGAGTCGTATTCGGCGGCGAGACGGGCGGAGGTTTCGGCGGCGAGTTTGCGCGAGGTGGCGGCGAGGCGTTCGGCGCGTTCTACTCGGGAGTGGGCGGCGCGGGCGCGGTGGCGGGCGGAATCGGCATCGGCGCGGGCGGCGGTTTCTTCGGCATAGGCGGCGCGTTGCTCGGCGCGGGCGTAACCCCGCGAACGGAAAGGGATCTCGGTCATAAAAATGACGCCAATGGTATCAGTGTTGCCCATACTTTCTTGCTCGCGCTCGAAGCGGAGGCCGACGGACGCCATCGGGCGGGCGGAGGCGCGGGCCATTCGAACCATGGCGCGGGCTTCGTCGGTCTTGGCGGAGGCGAGGCGGAGAAGCGGGACAGTCTCAGGGTCGATGATGGAGGGTGCGGGGGCGGAAAAAGCGGGTAGCGGGGCGTCGGGGGCAAGACCGAGACGGCTTCGGGCTTCGGACAGCGCGTCGTCGGCCATGCGGTTATCCCCGGCGATCATGAGGCGCATCGAGGCGATGCGGGATTGGAGGGCGAGGCGGTCGGCGATGCGCCCGGTGCCGGAGGCGAGGCGGGCGTCGAGGGCGGAGAGGATTTTTTCGGTACGGGCGATCTGGGTTTCGAGGAGGGCGACGCGGGCGCGGGCGGCGTCGGCTTCGGCGAGGGCCATGGCGGTGTCGGCGGCCATTTCACCGGCCATGACGGCGTAATCGGCCTCGGCCATGGAAAGCGCGGCGGCGGCGCGGGCGCGATCGGCGGCGCGTTCACCGGCCTTGGGGAGCGGTTGGTTAAGAGTGAGTTCCCACATGGGGAATGGTTCGCCGCCCATGGGTGGGCGAACCTGCGAGTACATGCCCTCGATGCTTGGGTCGGGGAAGCGCCCGGCTGCGTCGATGCGTGCTCCGGCCGCTTCGGCGCGGGCGCGGGCGGCACGGAGGGAGGGGGCGGCGGTTACGGCGGAGATCAGGGCGGAGGACGGGGGTGGCGTGGAGACGGAGGGGAGGGATTCCTCACCGCGCAGGGGCAGAACGAGCGCGAGGAGCGGCGCGACGGCGGCGAGGAGACGGGAGCGCATGGGGAGCGAGCAGGCAGGGAGCGGGGGAGCGACGCAGGCGACGGAGCGGACGGCTCGGAGAGCCTTCCTTACCCGGGGCAGTGGAAACCCCAATCTTAGTGGGCGTGGCCGGCGTGGGAGTCGGCGGCGGGAGCGGCGGGTTTGACGGAGGCGTCGAGTTTGCCAAGGTACTTGGCGGGGTCTTTGGTGAATTTTTTGAGGCAACTCTTGCAGCAGAGGCGAATTTCGCGGTCGGGTTTGCCGGCTTCTTTGTGGATGTGGACGTAGGCATCGCCCATGGAGTCAAGCGCCTCGTCGGAAACCACGCAGGTGGTGAGCGGGTAGGCGGCCTTTAAGCCAACAGGAGCGCCACTCGGAGCGGTTTCGGCACGCAGGACCGAAAGATTGGAGAGTAGCGTGATAGTGATCAGGACGGAGGCGAGTTTCATGCGGAGGGTGTTACGCGTGAATAGGGATGCGCCCTTGGTTTTATCTGGCCGAACAGCTTCTATCTTTTGCTCATGCAGGTAATTAGCGGCTGGTTTTACAATGGTGTTCTCCCTCGACTTTTGCGGCGCAGGATGGGTGCCTATGAGTTTATTGCTTTGAATTTATGATCCCCCTTAAAAGTCTAAGCACAGTTCCCGTCGGAGCGGCGTTATTCGCGCTTCTAGGTATTCCGTTTACAGGGTGGGCGGGGGAAATGGATTCCAGTCCGGTGGTGACTGCAGGCTGGTCACTTCCTGCTGTTTTTGGTGCCGCAACGGTTATCGTGTCGGCGGCGATTCTGCGGGCGTATTATCGTCGTCGAGTCAGGGCGTCGGCTTTGGCGGCTTCACGCATGCAATTCCTTTTTGAGAATGCGCCGGTGGCGGTCTTGATCGCGGATATGCGACCGCAGGTGTTGTGGTTGGGCGCGCGTCGCAAGGAGGGCGTGAAAGATATCCGCGCCTATCTCGCGGCAAATCCCGAAGTGGTGAAGTCGCAGTTTTTGCAGTTGTCCATCCTTGCGGCAAATCGCACCGCGCTGGCCTTGGGCGGCATACCGGATTTGGCTGCGCTGCGGGCAAACATGGGCATTTTTGCGCCGAATTTCGCGGCGGTCTTTAACGAGGAATTGGCGCTGCTTTGGGAGGGTAAGACGGAGTTGGTGCAAAACGTGACTTTTAACCGTTTGGACGGCCAGTTGGTGCATTCGATTTTGCATTGGTCGGTGCCGACCGAAGGGGGCAGGCCGGATTATTCCAGAACCATGTCGGTGTTTACCGATGTGAGCGATCTGCGCAGCACGCAGGAGCGTTTGCAGCGCAGTGAGGACCGCTGGCATCTGGCGGTTCGCGGCATCAACGCCGGTATTTGGGAAATCGATTTCGTAAGCGGTCAGTTTTTCCTCTCGGAGCGCAGTCGCGAGATGCTCGGCTACGCGCCGGGCGATGTGGAGGCCTCGCGCGAGGCTTGGGAGGCCTTGGTGCACCCCGAGGATAGGGCGGCTATGGTGCGAGAGATGCAGCGGCATTTAACCGAGCGGACGGAGGGCTACCGGGTGGAATACCGTTTGTTGTGCCAGGACGGGCAATACCGCTGGGTGATGGCGCGGGGTCTCGCGCAATTCGACTCGGTGGGTAAGCCGATACGACTGGTGGGCACGCACTCGGATATCAACGCCCGCAAGGTGGCGGAGGAGGAGCTGGCCTCCGAACGCGAACGACTCCGGGTTACCTTGCGAGCGATGGTGGAGGCGGTGGTGACCACGAATCGTCATGGAGTGATCAATTACCTCAATGATGCGGCGGAGCAGTTAACCGGCTGGACGGATGGCGCGGCGATTGGCCGTTTGCTTTCGGACGTATGCCCGTTGCAACACGAGCGCACGCGCGAACCGTTACCGTCTCCGCATATCCGGGCGCTTTCCGATGCCTTGGTCGTGGAGCTGCCGCCCGCGACGGTGATCCTGCATCGGCAGGGGGTGAGTCGTTTGGTGGAAGGACGTTGTGCTCCCATCCGGGACGTCACCAGTCAGCCGGCCGGCGTGGTACTGGTGCTGCGCGATGTGACTGAGCGGGCCAAGTTGGAAGCGGAGATGTTGCGTGCCACCAAGCTTGAGTCCGTCGGGGTGCTGGCGGGGGGTATCGCCCACGATTTTAATAATCTGCTCACGGTGATCATGGGTAATGTGACCCTGGCGACCTTGGATTCACAAATTCAAGAGGGCGGGGTGCAGTGGCTGAACGAGGCGGAGAAGGGCCTGATGCGCGCCCGTGATCTCACGCAGCAACTGCTGACATTTGCCAAAGGCGGCGATCCGATCCGTTCAGCAGTACAGTTGGCCGAAGTGGTAAGGGAGACGGCGCAATTCTCGCTTCATGGGTCCAAGGTTAAGTGTGAATTCGAGATCGAGAAGGATCTCTGGGCGGCGGATGTCGATAAGGGGCAGATCGGCCAGGTGGTGCAAAATCTCGTGCTCAACGCCGTGCAAGCGATGCCAAGCGGCGGCGTCATCTGGATAAATCTATCGAACGACGGTGCGCCGCCGGTGCGAAGCGGGCTGACCAGTGCGGCGGTGAGACTTTCGGTGGCGGATACGGGTGCCGGCATTCGGCCCGAGCACATCAGCAAGATTTTCGATCCGTATTTTACCACGAAGCAGGAAGGCAGCGGACTCGGGTTGGCGACGGTTTACGCGGTGGTGAAAAAACACGGCGGGTACATCGAACTGGAGTCCGAACTCGGCCGCGGCACGACTTTCCGCATCTGGCTGCCCGCGACTCGTACGGTGGTGGTCGAAAGACCGGTCTCGGCTAATCCCTTCGGCACGGGCCCCATGAATGGGCGGGTTTTACTGATGGATGACGAGCAGGCGATTCGTGAAATGGCTTCACAGCTTTTGAAGCGAATCGGCTTCGCTGTTTACACCGTGCCGGAAGGCATGGAGGCGGTGAAAGTGTATCGCGATGCCTTGGCCAGCGGTCAGCGGTTTGATTTGGTCATCATGGATCTCACCGTGCCTGGTGGCATGGGGGGGCTCGAGGCGCTGAGGCGGATGAAGGAAACCGACCCGCAGGTCCGGGCGATCGTGAGCAGTGGTTATTCGAGCGATCCGGTGATGAGTGATTTCCGTGCTTACGGGTTTTCCGGGATGATTCCAAAGCCCTACCGAATCACCGATTTTGCGAAGGTGATTCGTCAGGTTTTGGAGGCGTGACCAAAGCTAATGCCGGGGGGAGTCAGCGTCCGCGGTTACGGCGGTTGTCGCGGTCGGTTTTTTCCATCGGTATTTCGTTGTCGGTGCGGATCACGAAAACGGGCGCCTTGGTCTTCACCCAGACCTGTTGTTCTTTGAAGACTTTGGCGGGAATGTTTTCGACGGCATCGGCCACGGTCTTGGCGGGCATCATGCGCCCTTTTTTGGTGGTGTTGAATTCGTAGGCGGCTTTGTGGATGCGCTCAGTGGTGCTGGTGACCGAGGCATCTTCCGGAATCTGGAAGACCCAGCCGGTAAACTCGGCTTTTTCGGGCAGTTGATTCTCCGGGTCGGAAACCAGGATGGAATACTGTTTCTTTACCGCAGGTGGCTTTTCCTCGTCTACCTCGGGTTCCACCGCCTGGTTCATTTCTTCGACAATCTGCCGCAGGAGGGCGGGGTCGATGTCGTTACGTTTGAGGATTTCAGCTACTTGATTAACGTCGATTTTCGGCATGGCGTGCGTGGAAATTAAAGGTCACGAAAGGACATACATGGGAGTGAATGTAAAGGTTGCGGGAGTGGCACAACGCGCGGACGAGCTCTTCGACGTGGTGGACGAGCATGACCAGGTGATGGGGCAGGCG
>JAIXRU010000236.1 GCA_027485045.1 Opitutaceae bacterium
AATTCTGGCGGTTAGGAATCCACTTTTTTCTTCAGTGGATTTTCTTCCCCATAAAAGAGTAAAACTCTTCTTCCGTGGGTGGGTTTTCTTCTCCGTCCGGCTGGTTATAGGGAGATGAGAAGGGGTGAAGGTTGAACCGGAGTGCCGGTTTTCTGATGCACAGCGATGCATCCAGCCGGTTCACGCAAGTGCTTGCACTGTTGCGATTTCTTTCTTCCTGACGCGCGTAACCGAGAACGACAGCGTTACTGCGTGAAGCTGGCGTGCCGGCAGGTGAGCCGGGCGGCCAGTCAGGCCAAGTGGTTGGCCAAGCCGGAAAACGCCGAGCACTGGAAGGGCCTGGCCAATGTGCAACGGGTGCAGGCGTGGCGGCAGGCCAATCCAGGCTACTCGCAACGGCGACGACAACGACGACCCAAAGTGTTACAAGAGGCCTCAACTGCACAAACCATTGTGCCCCAGCCTAACGCAGAGCCGGACGCCGCAGTGGCGTTACCGGATCCCGGCGTGGCGTTACAAGATGACTGGACGGCGCAAGATCCTGTTCTGGTGGGTCTTATCGCGCAGTTCGCCGGGGTGACGTTACAAGAGGACATCGAACCCATGCTCCGGCATCTGCACTCCCGTGGGCGGGTGATCCTGGGCATCGACGTCCGGCCGCCTGATTATGCAAAAAGAACCGATCAATCGCGAACAACTCCGGCGCACGCCGGCCCAGTTTAGCTGGCTGGACCACCGGCTGGTGCGGGGCAATTACCTCGGGCGGGCCAGCGCTCCCGCCTGGGGCCTCTATCTGGTCCTGGTCACCGTGGGCGACGCCGATGGGCTGAGCTACTACGCCACGCGCACACTGGCGCGGATGCTCACGCTCAGCGAGGACGGCCTGGTCGAGGCACGCCGGCAGTTAATCCAGGCTGGGGTGATCGCTTACGCCGAGCCCCTTTACCAGGTGCTGGCCTTGGACCGGGCCGGGCTACCGCCCAGCTCAACGCCACCTGCAACCGCCACGCCCATGCCAACGGCATCACCGTCGCCACGCCGGGAGGAGCTCGCATGATCAATTACGAACAGTATTGCCGGATAAAACAGGCTCAGGCCGCCGGTCAGAGTGCGCCGCAAATCGCCCGCACGCTCCAGTTGCATGTGCAGACCGTGAGGCACTGGCAGGCGCAGGAAACGTATGTGCGCAGCCAGGCCGCGCAGGTGTCCCGTCCCAGCAAACTCGATACCCACAAGCCCGCGATCACTCGCTGGCTGGAGACCCATCCGTTTACCGCTATGCAACTCTGGCAAAAGGTGCGCGAGCGGGGTTACACCGGCGGGTATTCCATTTTAAAAGACTATGTGCGGCGGGTGCGGCCGCGCCACCAGGAGGCGTTTCTTACCCTCAAGTTTGCCCCCGGTCAGACTGCGCAGGTGGACTGGGGCAGCTTTGGTTCGGTGGAGGTGGACGGCACCCGCCGGGCCTTGAGTTTTTTCGTCCTGGTTTTGGGCTACAGCCGCTTCCTGCATGTGGAGTTTACCCTCGGGCAGGGCCAGGAGTGGTGGCTGGGCTGTCACCGGCGGGCCTTTGAAAAACTCGGCGGAGTGCCGCGCGAGGTGATGGTGGACAACTGCAAGACGGCGGTCCTCTCCCATGTGCCCGGGACCGACCCGGTGTATAACGCCCAGTATCTCGACTTTGCCCGGCACCACGGCTTTGCCATAAAAGCCTGCGGGCCGGGGCATCCGCAGTCCAAGGGCATGGTGGAAAACGCGGTCGGTTACGTGAAGAAAAGCTTCCTCGGCGGGCGGCAGATCACCCGGTTTGCCGAGCTGGGGCCGGCCGCCGGCTTGTGGCTGGAAACGGTGGCCAACGTGCGCAAGCACGGCGAAACCCAGGGCCGGCCGGTGGACCGGCTGCCCGAGGAGCGCCAGGCGCTGCTGCCGCTCAACCCGGTGGCCAGCCCCGCCGTGCGCACCCTGAGCGTAAGGGCGTCGCGGCGGTGCCGGGTGAGTATCGAAACCAACCGCTACTCGGTGCCCACGAAGTTTGCCGGGGCGCTGCTCACCGCGCAGATCGAGGCCACGCAGGTGAGGTTTTATGCGGAGCGCACCCTGGTGGCCGAGCATGCCCGCAGCTTTGCCCGGCGCGCCGAGGTGGAAAACCCCGAGCACGTGCGCGAGCTTGAAGAACGCAAACGCCAGGGGGCGCGGCAGCGACTGCGGCTGCGGTTTTTGGAACTCAGCCCGGCGGCGCCCGCCTACCAACGCGGACTGGAGGAACGCCGGCTCAATGCGGGCCAGCACCTGGCGTGTATCATGGGCTTGGTCACACGGTATGGTGCGGAGGCGGTCGGCCGGGCGATCGAAAGCGCCCATGAACTCGGCGCCTACTCCAGCGATTACATCATCAACCTGCTCGAACAACGCGCGCGGGCCTTGCCGCAAGCCGGACCGCTCCACCTCACCCGCGCCGACGCGGTGGCCGCGTTGGAACTGGAACTGTGTCCCCCGGATTTAAGCCCCTACGCCAAATGAAAACCGAACCCGCCAGACCCGACAGCGTAAACGACCAGCTTAAGTATCTGAAACTTGGCTACCTGTTGCGCCACCACGGCGAGCTTACCGCCGAAGCGGCCAAAGCGCGCTGCTCGCACGCCGAGTTTTTACGCCGGCTGGTGCAGGCCGAGGCCCAGGACCGCCAGATCCGGGCGCTGGAGCGGCGCATCCAGGCGGCGCGCTTCCCGGTCAAGAAGACCATCGACCAGTTCCAGTGGGACTGGCCCAAAGAGTTGAACGAGCCGCAGGTGCGGCACCTCTTCGAACTGGGCTTTGTGAAGGAGCGCACCAACGCGGTGTTTTGCGGTGGCGTGGGACTGGGCAAGACGCATCTGGCCAGCGCGCTGGGTTACGCGGCCTGCCAGGCGGGGCATACCGTGCTGTTTACCACGGCGGTGGACGCGATCAACGCCCTGGTCACCGCCCAGTCCATGCACCGGCTGCAGGCCGAGCTAAAGCGTTACCTGACCCCTGCGGTGCTCGTGCTCGATGAAGTCGGCTACCTGCCGCTCGACAAGTCGGGGGCCGACCTGCTCTTCCAGCTCGTCAGCCAACGCTACGAACGCGGCTCGCTGATCGTCACCACCAACAAGGCCTACAAACACTGGGCGGGGATCTTTAACAACGACGCCGGCATCACCGCGGCCATCCTGGACCGCCTGCTGCACCGGGCACAGACAGTCGTCATCGAGGGCAAATCCTACCGCATGAAAGACCGCTTGAACGACGAACCCACAAGCTGACCGGGCCTTATGATCGGCCCCTGGCGGGCCGGTCTTCGGCTTTTACGACAGGTGATTTTGTAACCGCCAGAAATAGACGGTGTTCGCGCCGCCGCTCACACAGGGTGATCGGGTTTACGACCGGGGTGGGTTTAACCACGAAGGAGTGGGGAACACCATGCCCCGTTTTTGGCCCCCAGGTCCCACCGATCAGTTTCTGGTAATCGGCCCATTCCTGGAACGAAGCTCCGCCGGCATGCACGACGACCAAGCCTCCGCCCTTGCGGACAAACCCTAAAAAGGCCTCGCGCATTTCCTGCGGCCATTCGCGCACCGTCACGTTCTTGCCAAAGGTGTTCCAGTTGCTGAGCAGAACGTCGTAGTGAGAAAACGTTTCGGCGGTGCAGCGTTCGGGTGTTTCCGTCACCTCCACGGTGAAGCGACCGCCCTCGATCAGGATCCGCTTGAGTTCCGGGGTAGTCATTGCCCAGTCGTGGTTGTTCTGACCGGACAGAATCAGCACGCGCACGGGACGCTCTGCCGCCACTGCGAGACTGGCACTCATGCCCAGGGCGACCAGGAAACACCAGACACCGAGCAGTAGCTGGAGAGTATGTCGGGCGGCGAATCCAGGGCATTTGGGCGCAGGGGATTTCATGGGTATGCGCCGATTATACCGAGAACTTGGTGATAAATGCTTAAGATTTTTAAAAACGACGGATTTTACACATCGCGTTAATCTATGATTTGGGCCCAATGCCATAGGCTGGTTTCGACCTTAAACCTCCCTGCTTCTACCGTGGCCACCAACCCTCCATCCGTCGCCTACCGTACCGCCGAAGGTACCTATTTTTCGGACAGCTGCCAACCGTTGATGGCTGCGGCTGAAAAGGGCGAGGTGCGCTTGAGCGCGCTGGCCCGCGCCGGCTACCCGGGACAGCGCCTGCCCGACGCGGAACTGCCCGGCCTTTGCAGCCTCGGCATTTGGGATGCCGTTAAGCCACAAACCTGGGGACTGCCGATGCACCGCAACGAGGGTCTCGAGTTTACGTTTCTCGCCAGCGGTGAAATCGCGGCCGGTATCGATAACCGGTCGGAGACGCTCCATCCCAATGAGTTTTTCTTCACCCGCCCGTGGCAACCCCACCGGCTCGGGGCCCCTCAAGTCGGAGCCAGCCGATTGATATGGCTAATTCTGGACGTCGGGGTGCGGCGCCCTCACCAAAAATGGATTTGGCCGACCTGGATCATACTCAGTCCAGCCGACCTCGCCGAACTCACCGGCTACCTCCGCCAAAACGAACGCTTTATCTGGCCGGGTTCCGCAGACATTCGGCGCTGTTTTCTGGAACTGGCGCGCGTGGTGGAATTGTCCGACCCGGCGCTCCACACCTCGCGCTTGGCGGTTGGGATCAACGCCCTGTTGCTGGCGGCGCTGGAGCATTTCCGCACCCGCCAAGTGCCTTTGAACGAGTCATTGACGAGCGTCGAACGCACGGTGCGCCAGTTTATCACCGAGCTGGAGGCCTCGCTGGAAGAACCGTGGACGCTAGAAACCATGGCCGGGAGCTGCCACCTCGGCGTTACGAGGTTCATCAGTTCGTTCCGCTTGGTCACGAACCTGCCGCCTATCCGCTACCTCAGCCAGGTCCGCGTCCAAAAGGCATGTCGCTTGCTGGTGGAAAAACCGAAGCGCGCCATCACCGAAATCGCCTTCGATTGCGGGTTTTCCTCCAGCCAGTATTTCGCCAACGTTTTCACCAGGCAGGTTGGTTGCTCGCCGCGCGATTATCGCAAACGGGGCGTTCCGGGAAATAAGCCGGAGCAGTTGTAGATAAAGGAGGGCCGGCAGGACTCTTTTTGTGGAAAATCCACCGGCGGGCCTTCCTGCAAGTCATCGACCGCGCCCTTGTGCTAAAGTAAGCCGGTTCAGCAAACCCTCAAGCCACACCCCTCATGACTATTGGTTGTTTTGCCCTCGTCCATCCGTTCCGCCCCCTCGATGCCCAACTCGCCCAGATCGCGGCGTGGGGCTTTAAGCACGCCGATGTAACCGACAACTCCGATGGAGCCTCGCTCGGTACCGAATTCGGTTTTTCCGCAGTCGCCAGCCTCGACGCCAATCCGCACGACCTGCGTCGGCTTTTCGCCTCGCATGGGCTCGAAATCACCTCCTGGTGCGCCCACGCCAACCTGCTGGACCCGACCGCGCCTTGGCGCTTCGGCACCGCGCAGATCATCAAGGCCGTCCGCGCCGCCGCGCTCATCGGGGTGAAGCACGTCATCACCACCGAGGGCGAGCCCTCCACGGCGTTTGGCCACGGCCTGTCGAAGGACGAACAGATTTTCAGCATCCGCGAAAAACTCCGGGAGCCGCTGCGTTTGGCCGAAGACCTCGGCGTGAAACTGCTCTTCGAACCCCATGGTCCGGTGTCGGACAACCTGGCGCTCACGGAGCGTGTGCTCGATGCCTGTGCTTCCCCCGCGCTCGGGCTCAACCTCGACACCGGCAACCTGTGGCTGGGTGGTGGCAACCCGGTGGACTACGTGCGCAAATTCGGCTCCAAAATCGAGCACGTGCACTGGAAAGACCTGCCAGCCGAAATGAGCGCGCAGCGCGGCCGGCAATTCGGCTGCGGCATGGCGACAATCGCCTTGGGCGAAGGGGTGGTCGGCATCGCCGAGATTGTGCAGGAACTGAAGAAAGTCGGCTTCGCCGGACACACCACGCTTGAGGTGGCCGGTGAACGCGCGGTGCTAGCCAGCCGTGATTATCTGCTCAGCCTGTGAAGAGCCGCTCGGCGCGGCACGAGTTAATCGTGTCAGCGCGTGCAGATCGCTAAAGCTGCGACCGGTCATATCCGACGCCCAAACCGACCTGGGGCGCATTGGTATGGTTACCCTTTATCGCCACCATCCATCGCTACTTCCCTTTCCGTCTTGCGGACGGGACCGCGATTGATGGGCAGGGGCAGGTGAGGGTGTGCGAGGGGCAGGCGGCGTTTAGTCGTAAGAGGGAGATGATTACGATGCGGCCATAGATGGGGTGAGGCCAGCCTGCGACATTTACCGCTTCAAAGGTGATGGAGTGGGAAACCACGGCTAATTCGCAAAATTCTCGGCAAGTGGCGAAAAGCCCGGCCTAAAACCGGGGCAGCACCCGGATTTTACGAGCCATGCCGCGGGCCTCGGGGCAAATCTGGCCGAGCAACGATCCTTGGCGGAAATCCCGGGGCGCATGCCCAAATTCGGCACGAAAAAGCCGGGAGAAATGAAACGCATCGTCGAATCCGACTAGATTGGCGACCTCGTGAACGGCTAGATCGGTGCGGGTTAGCAACTGGGCGGCCCGGTCCAGACGTAACAAGCGGAGCACTTCCATCGGAGTGCAGCCCAGGGCGGCCTTCGCCTGGACCGCTAGGGAACTTCGCGAGACCCCGGATATCCTTACCAGATCGTCCAAGGTAGGACTTGCACGCTTCGTGATCGCCATGGAGATCGCGTCCAGCATCCGTCTAACCGCTGGTGGCAGGTCGCTGGCGGGTTCGCTGGCACTGACTAACTGACCGTTGAGAAATGCTTCCAGGACCAAGTGCAGCGCCGATTCCGCCTGGAGGGTACCCTCTTTTTGCCCCAGAAGCCACCCCACATGACGGAACAGCGGACGCAGGATATCCTCGTCGGGGAGTGTACGAATCAAAGGCCAGGCCGTGTGATCCGGCGCTTCACCGACCAGATCGAAATGAATGTAGCCGTGGCACGTGGAACGGCGATCATCCCAGCAAAACGAATCTCGCATACCGGGGCGGGCCAGCAGGACAGTTCCCGGCGGCACCGTAATCTCTTGGCCCTCCACCTGCCAGAGGGCCGTGCCGGCGAGCATCCACACGAATTCAAAATTATAGAGGAGTCGCGGGCCGTAGCCGCTGCCTCTGGGATAGGTGGCAATGCCTTCGTGACGGATTTTCAGTGAGCAGCGGCTCAGATCGATGAACATGGTCTGGATTTTTATCCATGTTTATGGGTAGAGTATCCATTCAAAAATCCGCCGTTCTTTGATAGACTTTTAAAGTATGATCCACCCCTTGCTCCACACCTCTCTCCTGCTCTTGGCGACCGGATGCGCTCTGGCCACCGAATTCCACGTCTCGCCAGCGGGCAACGATACCAGCCCAGGCGACAACCCGCGGCCTTTCCGCACCATTCAGCGGGCCGCCGAAGCCGCCCAACCTGGTGACACCATCACCGTCCATGCGGGTATTTATCGGGAGCGGGTCGATCCCCCCCGTGGCGGTTTGGCCGATGATCGGCGGATCACCTATCAAGCGGCCCCCGGCGAAGTGGTAGAGATTCGTGGATCCGAAGTGGTCACCGGCTGGACCCAGACCGAAGGCGATGTTTGGCAGGTCGCCGTTCCGGCTTCGGTTTTTGGCACGTTCAACCCCTTTGCCGATGTTTTAAAGGGCGACTGGTTCCGACCACAGGGGCGCATCCACCACACCGGTGCCGTCTATTGCGATGGCCGCTGGCTGGGGGAGGTGGACGGCCTGGACGTCTTAAAAAAGGACGCAAAGGAGGGGTGGTGGGCCGAAGCCGGACCAAAGGATACCGTGATCTATGCCCGTTTCCCTGGCCTAGACCCCAACCGCAGCTTAACTGAGATCAACGTGCGGCAGACCGTTTTTTATCCCAGCCAGCCCGGGCGGGACTGGATCACCGTGCGGGGCTTTCGCCTACGCCACGCCGCCACGCCCTGGGCACCGCCCACCGCCGAACAGATCGGCCTGCTCGGCACCCATTGGAGCCGGGGTTGGATCATCGAGAACAACACGGTGACTCATTCGATGTGCACGGGCATTACCTTGGGAAAATACGGTGATGCCTACGACAATGCAGCCGGCACCGCCGAGGGCTATGTTGGCACCATCAAACGGGCACTGGCGCACCCCATCCCGTGGACGCGGGATCGCATCGGCGGCCATGTGGTCCGTCGCAACACGGTAGCGTATTGTGAGCAGGCAGGCATCGTCGGCAGCCTCGGCGCGATTTTTAGTACTATCAGCGATAATGTGATCCACGATATCCATGTCCGCCGCCGGTTTTCCGGGGCGGAGCAGGCCGCGCTCAAGTTTCATGCTGCCCTCGATACTGTGATCAGTGGCAATCACATCTATCGTTCCCATCGCGGCATCTGGTTGGACTGGATGACCCAGGGCACCCAAGTCACCGGGAACATCATCCATGACAACCTGGAGATGGATCTTTTCTTGGAGGTTAACCACGGCCCGTTCCTCGTGGCGAACAATCTCCTGCTGTCCCCACTGAGTCTGGTGGACTGGTCCCAAGGAGGCGCTTTCGTCCACAATATCTTCGCGGGGGTACTGGCGCAGCGCAGCGAGCACCGCCGGACTCCGTGGCACGAGGCCCATGGAACCGCAATCGCCGGCATGGCAGCCATCGCAGGCGGCGACAATCGGTTCTTTAATAACGTGTTCCTTAGCACCAAGGCTCCGACACCCACCGCAAGCACCGATATTCCCTACACAGGCAGGCAATTCCCTGGTCTAACTGGCTATGATGAACTGACCGCGCCCAGCCTTGCTGAAGGTAATGTTTATTTCGGCACCGCCCGGCCCGGCCGCCAGGAAACCGGAGCCCGCGTATCCACTGGCCCCCTGCCTACCTTTCGCGTTGATACCAAGACCAACCGGCTGCTCCTGCAAATACCCCAGGATTTTTTGGGGGTGGGGACCCGGCTGGTGCATAGCGAGCAGCTGGGCCGCACACGGGTTTCCGGCCTGCCGTTTGTCCAGCCTGATGGCTCGCCCTTTCGCGTCGACCGCGACCTGCGGGGCTATGTGCGATCCAGCGATCATCCAGTCCCAGGACCGATAGAAGCGACCGTCCCTGGTGAGGTAGCCATCGATCTACCGATCCAGATACCATGACGCACCCAAAATTGGTTGCGCGGTTGGGCACGCGGGCACTCAGCGCCCACCTGTCGGACGTTTTTTATCCACAGCCATATTCGCAGCACGCAGCATAGCCCAACGCACGATGAACACCAGGTTGCTCATCGTCTCGGTAAGCCGAACACAACGTGCCAGGCGTGTCGCCCTGCTAGCCGACGGCATTGAGGGCGGAAAACAGCGGGATTAGGTCGAGGTCGCCTTCATCCAGCGGCGAGTGCACACACTTGGCCCGAGGGCCGGGCGCGTTGCGACTGCAGCCGCAGGCGTTGAAACTACGTAACTCTCCGGCACAGGCGGCGAGTTGTGCCAAGACCGATTCCGGGGTGCCCACGGCGTAAACGTGCGAAGTGGCAAAGAGGTAACCCAGCTGCGGGTGGCCGATTTCCCGGATGAGCCGGGCGGCATGGGCAGGCGTCTCCAAGTGGCAAAAGGAGTGTGGATACAGGGTGATCTTCAGTCCGCTAAGATCAGCGAGTGCGAGCAGATGCTCCAAGCGGGCGGCGATGGCGGCGTCCAGGGCGGTGGGCGTAGTCGGTGAAGATGAAGTCGTAAACGGGGCGTTTTTCGCCGCGTGGGGCGCGGGCTTTCGCGGGGTCGGTCCGGACGCCCACGCGGGCCACGTGGGCGCGGGCGCTAGCCTGCCAGTCGGCTTCGGGCAGGACGGTCGAATGGCGGATTAGGCGGTCCCGGGGACGACGGATGTCACAGTTTAAAGTGCTTCTGGATGTCTTTTAGGACTTTGCCCGGACCGAGGTAATCGCCTTCGGCGGTGAAACTGGTGGAGAGGCGCTTGCCGTTGGCATCTAAGAAGACGAGATTGGGGATGCCGCGCTCGTTTTCGGGGCGGGGAAGGAGGCGGCCGGAGCGGGCG
>JAIXRU010000092.1 GCA_027485045.1 Opitutaceae bacterium
CCCAGCTCTGCGCCCACTACTTCGCGTCCCTCCGACGCCGCGCTCTACTGCCGCCGCGCCGCGCCCGATCTTGTCCTCGCGCAATCCGCCAGACCATCAGCTCCTGGCCCAGAAAAGATTCCCAAACAAGCAGTTCGGGCATGATTTCCATATGTATCCTGCCAATGCCTTAACGGCATTGGGGCTTGGTGTTAAATCGCGGGGCGACCTGATGCCGCCCGCACACAGATGTGCCCACACGCGTGCAACTCTGGTTAAGTAATAAATTGAAGAGCTGGAACCACGGACGCCCCCTGCGTGATTAGTCTCAGCCGCGAAAAGGAGACTCGCTCAAAGGGCGGCGAGTAACACGCTACACCATAGAGTCTCCTACGCACGACGGACTATTTGATTCGCGAATGAATATTCTCCCGCAACTCCTGTTTTTCTTTGGCATCAATCTCACCCTCGCGGCGCTTTTTTCTCAAATAATGGGACCGGGTAGACCGGCAGTGCGCTTGGTGCTCGGCTTTGCCGCAGGATTTATTCTGCAGTTTCTCATCGGCTTTGGTCTCTATGCCGCGCAGCTCCCTTGGGTCCTTTATCTCATTCTCCCTTTGTTGGCCGGCGTGGCGGCGGTTTGGCGCTTAAAGCCTGTTTTAAAACTTTTTGGAAATAGTGAAGTTCGCACAATTCTCCTTGGTTGGCTGATGGTTAGCGGATGGAGCCTCGCCTTCCAAAGCCTCATCTACGTTTACTCCGGCGGCGGTTGGGCAGGCGACCATATAGAGCACTTTCAACGCGCCTCTTTCTTTCTACACCACTGGCCTCGTGACTACCTTTTTATCAACATTGCTGGCCTCACCGCCCGTCCCCCTCTGGCCAACGTACTTGTCGCCTCGTGGATGAGCACGGGGCCCGGCGGCTTCGCAAATTACCAAGTCTTTAACACCCTTCTCTGCTGCTGCACTTTCCTGCCACTCGCCTTGTTAGTGCGGAATGTATCCGGAAAACGCAGAGCGTATGCCGCCCTCGTGCTATTGCTCATGGTGAATCCTCTCTGGGTGCAAAACACGACCTTCCCTTGGACTAAGCTGGCGGCGGCGTTTTTTATACTCTTGGCGGTCGAGCGTTGCGTGGCCGGTCTCGCTCGTGGACGCCATCACGGAACCGCGATCCTTTTACTCGCGGCGGGAGGCCTCACTCACTACTCCACCGGCCCCTGGGCAGTGGCCTTGGGGTCGGCCTGGTTAGCAACGACCTATCCGTATGCAAGCCGGGTCCGCTACTGGCGGGAAGCCGCCTGCGGGCTGGCGGGAGGCCTCGCGCTTGTGTCCATCTGGGTTTTCTGGGCGGCACGGGTCTACGGTTGGTCCGCTCTCTGGGGCGAAACCAGCACCGCGCGCGATTCCACCGCGCATACCTTGGCCCTTTTTCTGCAGGATTTCAGCGCTAACCTTTGGTACACCTTCGTACCCGCCGAATACTCACCGATACGCGACTTGATTATGCAGCAAAGCAGTGTTTGGGGTCGTTTGAGGGACGCAGCGTTTAATCTTTACCAGCAAACACTCCCCCTCGGCGTCGGTATCGCCGGTTTGCTGCTACTTGCCTTGACCGCGAAACAGATACCGACGCACCGAAGGGCACTGCTTTTTTGGGGCGTTCTGGTCGCTCTGGTCATCCCCTTGAGCATCGCTTCCCATGCCTCGGTCGTGGATATGGGAATGGCCCATGTCTGCCTGCAGCCGCTGGTGCTCATCGGCACGACTTTAGCCGCCGCCGCCTTGGTGCGCACTACCCTAAGTATGTTTCGTATCTCCATCGCAGTCTTATCAATAGACCTGCTTCTCGGCATCGTGCTGCACATCATGGTCGAGCGTCTCTGGATTCCTCCGTGGCGTAGCCCAATAGAGACACTCAATTCCCTGAACGCAGTCAGCCGGACAAACTACTTCGGGAAACTATCCACAAACAGCCCCTATCTGGCTGATTTATTACCTCCCTCCGGTGTAATACCCGTCGTCTTCGCCGTCTTATTGCTAATCTTGGCGGCCATCCGTTTTAACCGCGAAAGACAGGCCATCATGGCTAAACAAAAAGCCCGGTCGTAAAACCGGGCTTGGAGAGCGGAGCTTGGTCTCTGGACGTTTAGCGTCCGCGGCGTTTAAGCGCGAGCTGGGCACCGATGAAGTTCACCATGTTTTGCAGACGCTCGTATTCGAAATCTTCCGGCTTGGTAAAGCGCAGGGTCTGCTCGGCACGCTTAAGAGCCTCCTCGACAACGGCTTCGTCGATCTTGGACTCCGTGATGGCGTGCTCGGCGAGCACCGAAACCACGTCGCCTTCGACTTGGGCAAAGCCCTTGCCCACCGCAAGGCGAGTCTCGACGCCGCCTTTGGTAACTCGCAACTCACCATACTCCACCTGGGTAAGCAGAGGGATGTGCCCGGCCAGGATGCCGATCTCACCTTGCACGGTGGGGATGACCACGGTGTCGATGGTATCCGAATAGACCCGAGCTTCGGGAGTAACGATTTCGAGAGTCAAAGCCATGTTTTTAAACCACTAATAAACACTGATAGACACTTATACGAACCAGGTTCGGATCAGGCCATTAGTGAGGATTAGTGAGGATTAGTGGTTAATCTTAAGTGCGTTTACTTCTTGCTGGCGGCGGCGATCACCTCGTCGATGCCACCCTTCATGTAGAAGTCGCCTTCGGTCACGTGATCGAGCTCGCCGCTCAGAATCATCTGGAAGCCGCGGATGGTGTCCTTGACGGGCACGTATTTGCCGGGCGCACCGGTGAAGACCTCGGCCACAGTGAAGGGCTGGGAGAGGAAGCGCTGGATCTTACGAGCACGGTAAACGGTCTGCTTGTCCTCGGGGGAGAGTTCGTCGAGACCGAGAATCGCGATGATGTCTTGGAGGTCCTTATAGCGCTGCAGCACGCGCTGAACTTCGCGGGCCACCTTGTAGTGCTCCTCGCCGACGATGGAGGGCTCAAGTGCCTTGGAGACGGAGGACAGCGGATCGACGGCGGGATAGATACCGAGCTCGGCGATGGAGCGCTCCAACACGATGGTGGAGTCCAAGTGCGCGAAGGTGTTGGCCGGGGCCGGATCGGTCAAGTCGTCGGCAGGCACGTAAACGGCTTGGAAGGAGGTGATCGATCCCTTCTTGGTCGAGGTGATGCGCTCCTGGAGCTGGCCCATCTCGTTGGCGAGGGTGGGCTGGTAACCTACGGCGGAAGGCGAGCGACCAAGAAGGGCGGACACTGCGGAACCGGCCTGCGAGAAACGGAAGATGTTATCCACGAAGAGGAGAACGTCTTGGTTCTTTTCGTCGCGGAAGTACTCGGTCATCGCGAGGGCGGAGAGGGCAACGCGCATACGAGCGCCTGGCGGCTCGTTCATCTGACCGTAAACCAGCGCGACCTTGGACTTCCCAAGGTCTTTCTGGTCGATAACGCCAGCCTCGGACATTTCGTGGTAAAGGTCATTACCTTCGCGGGAGCGCTCGCCGACGCCGGCAAACACCGAGTAACCGCCGTGGGCTTTGGCGATGTTATTGATCAACTCCATGATCACGACGGTCTTGCCTACACCGGCACCGCCGAAGGCGCCGACCTTGCCGCCCTTGGTGAAGGGGGCGATGAGATCGATGACCTTGATGCCGGTCTCGAGGATATCGGCCTTGGTATCTTGATCGACCAAGGCGGGAGCGGCACGGTGGATCGGATACTTCTTGGTGAAGGGCACAGGGCCGCGACCATCCACGGCGGTGCCGGTGACGTCGAAAATGCGGCCAAGGATGCCGTCGCCTACGGGCACCGAGATCGGGGCGCCGGTATCAAGCACCGACATGCCGCGGGCCAAGCCCTCGGAAGAGGACATCGAAATGGTGCGCACGACGCCGTCGCCGAGGTGCTGTTGGATTTCGAGGGTCAGCTGGTTTTTTTGTCCAGCAACGGTGAAATCCACCGTAAGCGCCTGATAAATGGGCGGCATGGACGATTCGCTGAACCGCACATCGACTACAGGGCCGATGACTTGGACGATTTTTCCGGTGTTCATTTTAGCTTAAAAAAAGTGGGAGGGGTGGCAGGAAACGAGGTTAGGTGGAAAACAGTTAAACGGACGCGAACTGGGCCGCAGCGATCTCCAGGATCTCAGCGGTGATCGCGGCCTGACGTGCTTTGTTGTATTCGAGCGTGAGGTCGCCGAGCAGCTTGGTGGCGTTATCCTTGGCGGTCTTCATCGCCACCATGCGGGCCGAGTGCTCGGATGCGCGGGCGGAGACAACGAGCTGGTAGATGTGCCGGTTCACGTAGAACGGAATCAAGGCCTCGAGCACTTCCTGAGCACTGGGCTCAAAAACCATGTCGCGGTTGTCTTCCGTGGTGGTAACGTCACCGGCTTCGCGTTGGGCGTTGGCGATGAACTCGCCGAGACTGGTGAGGGGCAGCACGGGGCGAACGGTAGGCTCTTGAACCAGGGTGTTCTTAAAGCGCGGGTAGATAACCTCGATGGTATCGATCTGTCCTTCGAGATAAGCCTTCACCATCAATTCGACCACGGGTTTGACCTCGGCGAAAGCCAAGCGGTCGGAAACGGTAAATTCCGCCACCAGATCGCGCTTGGTGCGGGCGAGGAACTGCGAGCCCTTGCGTCCGATCGAGAAAAACTTGGCCGGGCTGCGGACTTCAACGACGTGTTTGAACAGGTTGGCGTTGAGCGGTCCGCAAAGACCCTTGTCGGTGGTGATGAGGAGGATGCCCCGCGTCTTGATTTCGCGCTGATCAAGGAAAGGGTGCTTCACCTCGGCGATGCGAGGCCCGAGGCGGGCGAGCATCTTGGCCATGAGCTGAGTGTAGGCGCGGCCAGCGAGAGCGGCTTGCTGCGCCTTCTTCATCTTGGACGCAGCCACCAGCTCCATCGCCTTGGTGATTTGGCGGGTGTTTTTAACCGACTTGATGCGGCGGCGAATATCGCGGGTGGAGGCCATGGTTTTTTAAGATTTATGACTTAACATTTATGATTTTCTGAGCGGCGTCCGAGGGTTCGGGCCAATCATAAATCACAAATCCTCAATCATTAATTAGCCATTGCTGCTCTTCCAATCGTTGAGGGCGGAAATGATCTTGGCCTCAAGATCCTTGTCCAAGGCGGCCTTGGTGCGGATCTCGGTGAGCAGCGCGTCTTGGCGGGTCTTAAACAAATCGCGGATACTGGCCGAGGTCTTGGTCACGGTCTTGATGTCGATGCCGTCATAGTAACCCTTTTGGAGGGCGAAAATAGTGACGGCTTGGAGCTCGATGGAAATCGGGTTGAAGGCGGGCTGCTTGAAGAGTTCGACGATGCGG
>JAIXRU010000233.1 GCA_027485045.1 Opitutaceae bacterium
AAACATTCTCCGCGACCACTCGCCCGCCGCCACCGAGGTCGTGCAACAAGCCTTCCGCGAAGAAGGCATCGACCTCCATACCGACACCCAAATCACCACCATCTCATCCACCCCCAAAGGCGTTACGGTCAAATTCATCTCCTCTGGCCGCCCAACCGTGCGCCGCGCGGCCCACCTCTTCAACGCCCTCGGCCGCGAGCCCAACACCGCCGGCCTCGACCTCTCCGCCGCCGGAGTCCGCCTCACCCCCGCTGGTCGCGTGAAAACCAACCGCTGGCAGCAAACCACCGCGCCCCACATCTACGCCGGCGGCGATGTCTGCGGCCCGCACGACATCGTGCACCTCGCCGTCGCCCAAGGCGAACTCGCCGCCCGCCATGCCTTCGGCGTGCCCGCCAAGACCCTCCGCCCCGTCTCCTCCATTCCCCTGCTCAACGTCGTTTTCACCGACCCGCCCCTCGCCACCATCGGCCAGCTCGAATCCGAACTCGTTGCCAAAAAAATCCCGCACCTCGTCGCCAGCTACCCCTTCGACGACCACGGCAAATCCATTCTCATGGGGCAGACCCGAGGCTACGTAAAGGTCATCGCCGAACCCAAACGTGGACGCATCCTCGGTGCCGAAATCGTAGGCCACCAAGCTGGCGAACTCATCCACATTTTCACCGGTCCTCTTCAGATGCGAGCCACCGTGCGCGATCTTCTGCGCGCCCCCTGGTATCACCCCACCCTGGCGGAAATCATCACCTACCCACTCGAAGAAATCGCCGAAAAACTCCCCTGATCGCCTTCGCGCAACAGGAAGCTGCGGCGTGATGCAACGTCGCAGCCTGGCCGCCCTACGCGGTCAAATCATGGGCGCGAATCGCCGTGGACTCAGCCGCCATCGGCGTCGCGGTGAGCGGATACCGGAAGGTCCGGCCTTCGTAATTACGAAACACGATCTCCTCGTCGTTGATGCTTTCCACGTAGTCCGGATTCATCGGCACTTTCCCGCCGCCGCCCGGCGCGTCGATCACGTATTGGGGTATCGCATAGCCGGTGGTGTGGCCGCGCAGCGAGCGAATGATCTCCAGCCCCTTGCGCACATCAACTTTGAAGTGCGCCCCGCCCGTGATCAGGTCCATCTGGTAAACGTAGTAAGGCCGCACCCGCATGCGCAGGAGCCGGTGCACCAGCGCCTTCATCACGTCCGCGTCGTCGTTTACCCCGCGCAGCAAAACGGACTGATTTCCCAGCGGCACGCCGGCAAAGCTCAAGCGCTCGCAGGCCGCCTTCAGCTCGGCCGTAGCCTCGCGCGGGTGATTCACATGAATGCTCATCCAGATCGGACCGTGCTTCTTAAAGACCTCGCACAGCTCCGGGGTGATGCGCTGGGGCAGAAACACCGGAATGCGCGAACCGATGCGAATGAACTCCACGTGCGGAATGGCGCGGAGTCGCCCGAGCAGATGGTCCAGCTTCCGGTCCGACAGCAGCAGCGGATCGCCGCCGGATAAAAGCACGTCGCGAATCTCGGGGTGGGCTTCGATGTAACGCAGCCCTTGTTCGTATTCCGGGTGAAAGTTGTAATCCTGCGCGTTAGAAACCAAACGGCTGCGGGTGCAGTATCGGCAGTAGGAGGCGCACCGATCCGTGACCAAAAACAACACGCGATCCGGGTAACGGTGCACCAAGCCCGGCACCGGCGAGTGTTCGTCCTCGCCGAGCGAATCAAGCAACTCTTCGGCGTGGAGCTGCGTCTCGCCGCTGCGCGGAATCATTTGCAGGCGAATCGGACAATTCGGGTCGGCGCGATCGATCAGATTAAAAAAATACGGCGTGATCGCCAGAGCCAGCTTCTGGCTGGCGAAAAGCACTCCGGCACGCTCGTCGGCCGTGAGCGTCATGTAGCGCTCCAACTGCTCCAGCGAAGTGATGCGGTTCTTCAGTTGCCAGGTCCAATCCTGCCAATCGCTCGCGGGCACATGCTGCCACAAGCCTTGTCCCTCGAACCACACTGCGCGGTCTTCCGTATATGCCATTTGTTACAGACCCTGCTTGCGCGAGGCAGCCTGTCAAACCCCAGACTAAACTCACCCCAGTAGCATCAATCTGCGAGCGTCCTGCCCCTTTAACCGGGTTTAAGCCGCTTGGTTGCACCGTTCTTGCGAAGGAAATGCGTCCGGACTGATAAAACCCTTGGCAGGGACCGCTCGGCACTTTTTCGTCCGCTTCAACCATGCCTAACGCGAAGCCCGCCCTCCTCGCCCTTGAAGACGGTTCCGTCTATCACGGCCGCGCCTTTGGCGCCGCCGCCACCATCGCCGGCGAGTGTGTATTCAACACCTCGATGACCGGTTATCAGGAGATTGTCACCGACCCCTCCTACTTCGGCCAGATCGTCACCCTCACCGCGCCGATGATCGGCAACTACGGCGTCAACGAAGAGGACACCGAGGCCTCGGTGCCCCGCGCCTCGGGCTTGGTGGTGCGTGAGCTTTCGCCCATCGTCTCCAACTGGCGGGCCAGCACTTCGCTCGACGCCTATCTGCAGAAATACGGCATTCCGGGGATCAGCGATATTGATACCCGCGCCCTGACTAAAAAACTTCGCGTCGACGGTGCCATGAAGTGCTGCCTTACCACCCTGCCGCTGACCGAGGTCGAGGCCGTCGCCCGGGCCAAGGGCTGGCATGACATGGCCGGCAGCGATTACGTGAAGGACACCACCTGCACCGAGCCCTATTTCTGGAAACTCGAGGACGCAGCCCGTTTCAACACGCCCTACGTGCCGCCGGGCACCACCTTTGGCCTGCCGCACATCCCGACTAAACGCTTCACGGTGGCCGCCTTTGATTTTGGCGCGAAATACTCCATCTTCCGCAAGCTGGTTAACCATGGTTTTGATGTAAAAGTTTTCCCCGCCACCGCCACGGCCGAAGAGGTAAAGGAGCACGCTCCCGATGGTATTTTCCTCTCCAACGGTCCCGGTGATCCGGCCGCCCTCGGCTACATCCACAAAACCGTCTCCGGCCTGGTTCCCCACTTCCCGATTTTCGGCATTTGCCTCGGCCACCAGATGATCACCCACGCGCTGGGCGGCACCACCTTTAAGCTCAAGTTCGGCCATCGCGGCGGCAACCAACCGGTCAAAAATCTGGAAACCGGCAAAGTGTCCATCACCGCGCAAAACCACGGCTTCGCCACCGACCCGGCCTCCTTGGAACGAGGTGGCGCAGTCGTCACCGAAATCAATCTTAACGACAACACGGTCGAAGGCCTTCGCCACAAGGCGCTCCCGATCTTCTCGGTGCAATACCACCCCGAAGCCGCACCGGGACCCAACGACGCTGATCCCCTGTTTAGCGACTTCTACCGCCTCATCGAACAACGCAAAGACGGTAAGATTTAACCCCGTTAGTGGTGTCAGGTTTTCGAAATCACAGTGCTTTGAAAGTTTAGGCACGGCTTTCCTGTTGCCTCCGTGCTTGGCCATGTCCTCACCTAGGAGGCCTGTGCAAGTGCCGGGCTACCCATTATGCGCCATTGCATTTACCCCGGCACCTTCGACCCCATCACGTACGGGCACCTAGATGTGCTTGCGCGCGCGTCACGCCTCTTCGACAAGGTCACCGTCGCCGTCGCCGCCAATCCCGGCAAGGGTCCGCTCTTTAACCAGGAACGCCGCCTCGAACTGGTGCGCGCCGTGAGCACCCACCTGCCCAACGTTCACGCCACCGCCTTCGATGGCCTGCTGGTCGAATTCGCCCGCGCCCAAAACGCGATCGCGGTCATCCGCGGCATTCGCGCCCTCTCCGACTTCGAGTTTGAGTTCAACATGGCGCTTATGAACCGCCACCTCGAGCCCGACTTGGAGACCATCTTCGTAATGCCACGCGAGACCTACAGTTATACCAGTTCCAACCTGGTCAAACAGGTGGCCAAGCTCGGTGGTGACGTGCGTCATTTCGTGCCCCCGATCGTTGCCGACGCCCTGCAGATCGCCTACTTCCCAAGCAAAGCCTAACGATTTTTTCTTTTCGGCATCTTTTTTGCAACCTTTGCCCGCAAACAAGCGTCAAGGCTTAGCGCACTCACCACACCCGTTCATCTAACCCTCACTCACCCGAGTAGTTTCTCTTTTAAGTCATGCCCTTTCGCCTTAGCCGCCTCATCCTTCCCGTTGTTGTTTTAGCTGCTGCCGGCGGCGGCTACCTCTGGTGGAAAGACAAAGCCAAGCCCGTTCCCGTAAGTTTCAAAACCGCCAGCGTCACCCGCGGCACACTCACTCAGACCGTCACCGCCACCGGCGATCTACAGCCAGTGTCCACCGTCGAGGTGAGCTCACAAATCTCCGGTCTCATCAAAGAGGTGCTCGTTGATTACAATTCCCAGGTGAAGGCCGGCGATGTCCTCGCCCGCATCGACCCCGCCACCTACGAGACGCGTCTGCAATCCGCCCAAGCCGAACTGGCCAACACCACCGCCAATCACCGTTTGGTAAAACTCAACGCCGACCGCATCAAATCGCTCAACGAGCGCAGCCTGGTCTCGCAACAAGAGCTGGACCAGGCCGTCGCCCAGCTCGCTCAGGCGGAGGCCCAGCTTTTGATCCGCACCGCCGCAGTGGAAACCGCCAAGGTGGACCTAAACCGCTGCACCATCACCGCGCCCATCGACGGCAGCGTGTTGGATCGCCCCGCCATTGCCGGCAAGACGGTCTCGGCCAGCACCTCCGCACCTATCCTCTTTGTTTTGGTCAACGACCTGCGCCTCCTGCAAATCAAGGCGGCCATCGCCGAAGCCGACATCGGCAGCGTCCGGGAAAATCAAACGGTGTCCTTCACGGTCGATGCTTTCCCCGGTCAAAATTTCAACGGGATCGTCCGCCAAATCCGCAACCAGCCGGTCACCCAGTCCAACGTCGTCACCTATGCCACGCTAATCGACGTGAGAAACGACAACCTGTCGCTCAAGCCCGGCATGACGGCAAATGTCAGCGTGACCGTGCAGGAAAAAGCCAACACCCTGCTCGTGCCCAATGCCGCTTTACGCGTGCGCCTGGACGACGCGCTCAAACTCCCGGCCCTTCCACCTTCGCCCGAGGTCGCCGCCGCTATTGCGGCCAAACCCGCCGCGCCGGCCAATCCCTTCCGTGATCTCTTAAAAGAGGTCGGTTACAAGGAAGGCGACGGCCGCCCGACCGAGGCCCAAATCGCCAAGGTCCGTGCGCTCGCCGCCGAGCGTGGCATCACACTGCCCGAGCCCGGCACCGGTGGCCGACGCCCCGCGCCAGCCGCGCCCGTGCTCGAAACCGTTCGCACCCTGTTCAAGCCAGTCGATCAACCCACCGGCCCGCGCGCCCAGCCCCTGGAAATTCGCCTCGGTTTCTCCGACGGCATCAACACCGAGGTCATCGCCGGTCTTGCCCAGGACGATACCGTTATCACCGGTGTAATCGACCCGGCTAGCGCGGCAAAAACCGCCACCGCTGCACCCGCCAGTCCCTTTGGTCCGCCGCGCCGTTTCTAAGGCCGCTCCTTCCAGCCCTACCTCCTACCGGTGAGCACTCCCGTCGTCCAGTTACGCGACATCCGCAAAACCTATCGCAACGGCGATCTTGAGGTGCACGCCGTGCGCGGCATCTCGCTCGATATCCAAATCGGGGAGTTCATCGCCATCATGGGCGCCTCCGGCTCGGGAAAATCAACCCTTATGAACACGCTGGGCTGCCTCGACCGGCCCACCTCGGGTGAGTACCTGCTCGACGGCGTGAACGTCGCCGATCTTGAGCGCTCCGCCCGCGCCGATCTTCGCAACCAGAAGCTTGGCTTCGTTTTTCAGGGTTTCAACCTGCTCGCCCGCACCACCGCGCTGGAGAACGTCGAGCTGCCCATGCTCTATGCTCCCCGCCGCGTCTCCGGCGAGGAAATGAAACGCCGCGCCATGGCCGCTCTTGATATCGTGGGTTTGGGCAAACGCTTCGATCACCTGCCCTCGCAGCTCTCCGGCGGTCAGCAACAACGCGTCGCCATCGCCCGCGCATTGGTGAACGAACCCCGCCTGCTCCTCGCCGATGAACCCACCGGCAATCTGGATAGCAAAACCTCCGTCGAGGTCATGGGCGTTTTCCAACGCCTTAACGAACAGGGTATTACCATTGTTATGGTCACCCACGAACTCGACATCGCCAGCTACTGCAAGCGCATCCTGGTCGTGCGCGATGGCTTGGTGGTGCGCGACGAACCGGTGCAAAACCGTATGATCGCCTCCGAACAATTGGCCAAACTTCACTCTGCCGAGGCCGAAGCCAAACTCACCACCACCGCGCCAGCGGCGTAACCGCCGCGTAATCCCGAACTCCACGCTTACTAATCCCAAAACCAGACCAACCAACCCGCCCCGCCGCCCCGCTGACGCTTTTAGGGATTTGGCCCTTGGTATTTGGGTTTTTTAAAAACATGCGCCTCCTAGCCACCACGATAATCGCCCTGCGCGCCTTGCGCCGGAACAAACTCCGTTCCGCTCTCACCGCCCTCGGCATTATCATCGGGGTGGCTGGTGTGATCGCCACCGTCGCCATTGGCAACGGCGCCAAAGTCCAGGTGGAGAGCCAGATCGCGTCCCTCGGCCGCAACGTCGTGACTATTTTCCCTGGCAGCTTCTCCTCCGGCGGCGCCCGAGGCGGATTCGGCAGCGCATCCACGCTAACGATTGACGACATGGAGGCCATACGCCGAGACGTCGCCGACATCGTTGCCATATCCCCCGAGGTAAGCGACCGCAACCAGGTGCTCGCCAACGGTCTGAATTGGAGCACCCAAGTGCGCGGCGTCAGCCCCGAATACTTGAGCGTGCGCGCTTGGGATACCGACACCGGCACCATGTTTAGCGATCAGGATCTGCGCTCCGCCGCCAAGGTCTGCGTCATCGGTGCCACCATTGTTAAACAGCTTTTCCCGAATTCCGACCCGCTCGGTCAGACCATCCGCATCCGCAACATCCCCTTTATCATTCGCGGCGTGCTCGAGAGCAAAGGCTTCAACTTCTTCGGCCAGGACCAGGACGATACCATCATGGTGCCCTACACCACCCACATGCGCCGCCTGAACCGCCGCACTACGGTGAGCACCATCCTGATCGAGTCCGCCAGCCCTGCAGTGATGCCCCGTATCCAACAAGACACGACTGATCTGCTCACCCAGCGCCGGCGCGGGCGCGAACCCGACTTCACGGTGCGCAACCAGCTCGAACTGGCCCAGACCGCCACCGCCACCGCACGCATCATGACCCTGCTGCTCGGCTCCGTCGCCGGAGTCTCGCTCTTTGTCGGCGGTATCGGCATCATGAACATCATGCTCGTCTCGGTGACGGAGCGCACGAGAGAGATCGGCATACGCCTCGCCATCGGCGCGCACGACCGCGACATCCGCGTTCAATTCCTCATCGAGGCCATGGTGCTCAGCGTGCTCGGCGGCATTGCCGGCGTGTTACTCGGCACCGGGCTTTCGCAGGCGCTTTCCAGCGTCACCGGCTGGGCCGTGCTGGTATCGACCAACGCCGTGCTCATTTCCGTGGGTATCTCCGCTTTTGTTGGGATCGTCTTCGGATTCTACCCCGCGCACAAAGCCGCCAAACTTGACCCCATCGAGGCTCTGCGCTTCGAGTAAACCTGGCGGCGAACCGTCGCCCGCCATGGTTTATCTACGTCGCATCGTCACGCTGGCCCTTTTGGGTGCCACCCTCCTTCCCGCCGAGCCTTCTGCGCCCGGGGCGGAACCCTTGATCGTCGAAGCCCAGCGCTACGTGAACGAACAACGTTTGCCCGAGGCTCGCGCCCCCCTGGAGCAACTGCTCGCCGCCCAGCCCGGTAACCCCGAAGCCACGATACTTCTCGCCCAGGTTAACGACCGCACCGGTCGGCGCGATGAAGCGCTGGCAATCTTGGAGCCGCTCGCCGCTCGGTTTCCTGACAATCCACGTATCATCGGACTTTATGCAGGCATTTGTATGCTGCGCGCCGGAGAACTCGGCGTAAGCCTGCGCAGCATGCGTTTGGCGCGACGCGGCCGGGAGCTCATGGAAAAAGCGGTTACGCTCGACCCCAACGATATCGCCTATCGCGAGGGTTTGGTCGATTTTTACCGGCAGGCCCCACCCTTGGTGGGCGGCGATCTGGCCAAGGCGAGGAAACAGGCCGAGGCCATCACTCGCCTTGATCCTGTGCGCGGCGCGGCCTGGCAGGCATCGATTCTGATTCAGGAAAAAAAGTACGACGAAGCTCTCGCCGCGTGCGATGCCGCGCTTCGGCTGAAGCCCGATGACTACATCGCGCTCTTCACTCTCGGACGCACCGCTGCCGAGTGCGGTCGGCGCTTGCAGGACGGCGAAGCGGCCTTGCGCCGCTGCCTAGAAATCGTGCCCCGCCCCAGCGAACCCAGTCACGCCGGCGTCTGGCATTGGCTGGGTCAGATCGCGGAAAAACGCCCCGACCTCGCAGCCGCGCGCGCTGCCTACACGAAGGCCCTCGCGATGGAGCCCTCCTTTAACCGCCCTGCCGAAGCGTTGGAGCGGTTGAATAAGAAAAACGACTGAGACCGGAAGCTGAGTTGGCCCGCGCGAAGCCAGCCGCAAAGCGAGCCACTTTGCGTGTTTAAGCTGACTGGCGTAAGGAAACTCAGTCGAACACCGCCGCGCGTTCCGCAGCGGTAAGCTCGCGCCAAGCACCCGGCGCGTCGAGCAAGTCGAGGGTCGCGAGGGTGACACGGCCGATCCGCATACGCAGCAAGCGCAAGGTCGGGTGGCCGACAGCGGCGGTCATGCGGCGAACCTGGCGGTTTTTTCCTTCGTGGAGCGCAAGGGAGAGCCAGCTATCGGGGATGCTTTTTCGGAAACGCACCGGCGGATCGCGAAGCGGCAGCCGGGCGATTTCCGATTCAGGGATGCCCCGCACGCGAACCGGGGCGCAGGCATGGTCGGGCAGACGCACACCAGCGGCCAGCCGCGCGAGAGCGGCGACGTCGGGGACGCGTTCCACCTGCACCCAGTATTCACGTTCGTGGGCATGGCGAGGATCGAGCAGGCGCGTGTTAAGCCCCGGCTCGTCGGAAAGCAGAAGCAGCCCTTCGCTGTCGGCGTCGAGCCGGCCGAGGGCATAAACGCGCGGCGGAAGTTTCGGGGTGAGATCGGCCAAGGTCCGCCATTTCGAGTCGGGCTCGGGGGTGAACTGGGAGAGCACACCGTAGGGTTTATGGAGGGCGATAAGCACAACGGCGCTCTTTTTGCGGGGAAATGCCCAAAGTCCAAGAAGCAACGTCCATTGCGGGCTGGCGCACAGCTCGTCGGAGTCCTTTTCTGGAAGCAATTCTATGCGCGCCATTCAACTTACCGCCGTCAATCAGCTCGAAGTCCGTGAAGTGGCGGAGCCGGTGTCGGCACCGGGCGAGGCGGTGGTGCGTATCGCGGCGGCGGCGCTCAATCATCGCGACGTCTGGGTGAAGCTCGGACAATACGCGGGCTTGAAATTCCCCTGCATCCCGGGTTCGGACGGGGTCGGCGAAGTGGTGGCAGTGGGCACGACCGCCGACGCCTCCTGGGTGGGGCGGCGAGTTGTGATCAATCCCTCTTTCGGCTGGGGTACACGGCAGGATACCCAAGGGGCGGACTTTTCAATTTTAGGCCTGCCACGGCAGGGCACTCTGGCGGAGCGTGTGGCGGTGCCGGTGGGGCAACTGGCCCTGGCTCCGGAGCACTTGAGCGATGAGGCGGCGGCGGCCTTGCCCCTGGCCGGACTCACGGCCTGGCGGGCGGTTATGAGCCGTGCGCGTTTGCAGCCGGGAGAGCGCATCTTGATCGGGGGCATCGGAGGCGGGACCGCCTTGTTTGGTTTGCAGTTCGCGGTGGCGGCGGGGGCGGATGTATGGGTCACCTCGTCTAATCCCGCGAAGATCGCCCGGGCGGTCGCGCTGGGGGCGCGCGGAGGTTTTGATTACACCAAGCCTGGCTGGGCTGAGGTCGCGCAAGCCGGGGCGGGCGGTTTTTTTGATGTGATAATCGACAGCGCCGGCGGCAACGGATTCGAGTCCTTGGTGGATGTGGCCGCACCCGGAGGGCGAATCGTTTTTTTCGGCGCGACCCGGGGCAACCCGAACGTGTTGCCGATGCGTAAGATTTTTTGGCGTCAACTCAGCTTGCTCGGCTCCACCATGGGCAGCCCGGCGGATTGGTTGGAGATGCTGGCATCCGTGAACCGGCATCGTATCCAGCCAGTGGTGAGCGAAGTGTTTTCCTTTGCGGAGGCCGCGCGTGCGTTTGAACGAATGGAACGCGGGGAGCAGTTCGGGAAAATCGTGCTTAAACCCTGATTGAAGAAAACGCGCAACCCTCGCGAAAACCGCCTGTCTCCTCCCATGCAGCTATTGCCAAGCGGGACATCGCCTGCCACCAACAACAATATCGTCTCTTGATCCCCTCCCCTTTTGAAGAACTGTATTCGAGTTTCTCTTTTTTTGGCCGCCGCGGGCGTGCTGGGTCTTTCCGGCATGGATCTGTCTAATTTGACCGCTCGCTCGCCCTTTGCCCCGGCGGGATCGGGCAGGCCCGAGGCGGTTCCGGCCGAGGCGGCGCAGTTGGAGTTTCGCAGCATCGCATCGGATCAAGGCGGCATGATGTTTAGCATTTTCGATGCGACTGCCAACCGAGGCCACTGGCTGCGAATGGGCGAAGCCGGTTTTGCCGTGGTGAAATCCTACGACTCGGCGCAGAACCAAATCGAGGTCGAGCATCAGGGTAAAATCATCCCACTCCGCCTGAAACGCGCCACCATCCAGGTCGGCGCGGCCATGCCTGTGCAGGTGATGGCGCAAATGCCCGGACTTCCGGTAAACAAAGATGCGAACGGTCAGGTTGCGCCGACGGATGCGCGCCGGTTGGAAGCGGTCGCCGCCGAGGTGCGCCGCCGGCGTGCGCTGCGCACGGTGGCGCAGACCCCGGCTCCTGCCGCGGGGCCCGCGACAACCCCGGTTCCAGCCGACCCTTCGACCTTGGTGGTGCCGGTGCCGCCCGTGCCCTGAACCGCATATTTTTTTAACCGCCCGTTTTTCTCATGTCTTCTCCTCTGCTCTGCCGTTCCACTAAAAAACTGCGTTCCCGCCAGGCCTTTACCCTGCTGGAAATTCTGGTCGTGCTCGCCATCATCGGCCTGCTCGTCGGTTTAGGGGTTAAAAACGCCGACAAGATTCTCGGGGGCAGTCAGGTTTCGGTCGCAGGTATTTTTGTTAACGATACGATGAAAACGTCGCTCGTGCGTTACCGCATCGATATGGGCGATTATCCCTCCACGGCGGAAGGCATGGAAGCCTTGGTTACCGCGCCAGCGAGCAAGGCCGAGCGTTGGAAGGGACCCTACATCGAAGCCAAGGGCGGCAAACTCCCCCAAGATCCGTGGGCCGAACCCTATCAATACCGCTATCCTGGCACGCAAAACAAAGGCGGCTACGATCTCTTTTCGAAGGGTCCGGACAAGACCGAGGGTAGCGCAGACGATATCGGCAACTGGTAGGACGTGGACGTGTGCGCGTGGCGTTTTCCGATGACGGGGCCGGCGGCGGCTTAAGACTCCGGCAGCAAGGCCCGGGTGCGGGTTTCACCCTGCTGGAAATCCTGCTCGTTCTGACCCTGATCGCGTTGCTCGGCTCGGTGATGATCGGCGGCGCGGCCTCCCTTCTCAACGCCTCCAAAGAGCAAGATCCGGAGTCGGCGATGTTAACCTTGCTGCAAAAAACCCGCGGCGAAGCGGTGGAAAAAAACACGATCGTGGAACTCGTGCAGCATGCGGAGGAGCAGAGTTTTTTGGTGAGCACCGGCGGGGTGGAAGTTTTGCCTAAAATCCAGGGTGGCGCACGGGTAACCCTTTTACGCGCGGATTTTTCCGGTGCTTCCTTGATCGGTGGCCAGATTGAGGAACGTCCAATAGAACGCATACGTTTTTACCCCGACGGGTCGTGTGACCCGATGCGCGTCCAGGTGCGCAAGGGCGAGGTGCGGCGGGTTTACACGATAGATCCCTGGACGGCCTCGCCCCTGCCCGAGGGAGGGAAACCCCGATGAGCCAGACGCGCCTAAGAAGTGGCGGTTTCACCTTGGTGGAGGTGTTGGTGGCGCTGGCTATCTTCTCTCTTGCCGCCGTGGTGCTGGGCGCGTCCTACGTTAACCTCATCCAGATGCACGCCGCCCTGCGGGCACGCGACACTCACGACGAGGACATGCGCTGGGTGCGGGCGGCCTTGTTAGCCGAGCCGGACCGTGCTCTGGCCGAACGCGGCGGCGACCTGGTTTTGCCCGATGGCAGGCGGGCGCTTTGGCGGGCTACGATCACGCCTGCCGGAGTGAGCGATTTGTTCGATGTGGCGCTGGAGGCTGAGGCACCGCCGCCTAGCGGTTCCGGCAGCTCGGTCCGCAGCACTTTGACGCTGCGTTTGCTGCGGCCCACCTGGTCGACTGAAGCCGAGCGGAATCTCCTGGAACAACGTGCGCGACAGCGACTGCAACGGGAGCGGGAGGCGATGCGATGAACACCCGCTCGGTTCGCTCTCCGGCCATCGGCCTAGGACTTCAACAAGCGGGGCGGAGCGCGTTCACCTTGTTGGAGATGTTGCTCGCGCTCACGCTTATGGCGGCGCTGCTGGTGGCTTTGAACGTCTTTGTTTTTTCGATGGCAGAGGTCTGGGGGCAAGGTCGGGACGAGCGTCTTTTTCTCCAACACGTGCGGGCGGTGGTGCGAAATGTGGATGAAACCCTGCGCCGCGCCGCGCTCGGGCCCGAAGGCGATGGCGTGGAGATGAAAGAGGTCACGAACGACGCCGGCCAGCGCAGCCCGGAGCTGTGTTTTGTGCTAGCGGAAGGCGGGCGCTTGCTAAACGGGGCCTGGCCGGATGCCCCCCTGCCCGATGTGGAGCTCTCTTACGGCGTCGAGGAAGGCAAGGGACTTTGCCTGCACTGGAAATCGCGTCTGGAAACACGGTTCGCCGACGAGGCGCCCCGTTCCACGGTCGTCTCACCCTTCGTGGTGGCGTTGTCCTGGGATTATTACGACGACGGCTTCAAGCGCTGGGAAACCCTCAGCGATCCCAAGCGCGAACCTGACGGTACCTATACCGCCCCGCGCCGCTTGCGCCTGCGATTTGAGCTCGGAAAGTTTAATGCCGAACGCGTGGTCATGATTCCACAACTGGTCGAAGGAGCCACTGCTTACTGAGGTGAACACCTTTACTCACACAGCTCCTAGGCGCGGCTCGGTGATCGTCGTGGTCTTGGTCACCCTGATGCTCACGGCCTTGATGCTGGTTAAATTCATGGAAGGCAGCGCGGTGGAATTAACCCTGGCCACGCGTCTGGCGGACCGGGATCGGCTGCGCACCGACGCCTACTCGGCCCTGGAAACCGCTTTGTCCGTGATGGCCGAAGTGAAACGGATCGACAAAGAATTAAACTCCCCGGCGCAAGGCTGGGGCGACCCCTACGCCTATGCCGGAGATAAACCCCGTGACGGCGTGGAAGTCTCTTTTTCCTATCAGGAGGAAAGCGGCAAAGCGTCGCTGCCGAAGATGACCTTTGAGGAGCTGGTCAAACTCGCGCAGGCGCTCGGTCTTGGTGAAACGGATGCGAAGCGATTCGCCGACGGTCTTTTTGTCTGGATGCACGATAACCACACCGCGCAGGCGATTGAAGCGGAGGCGGGCAACTACGAGCGGTCGGCGCTTCCCCATGTGCCGCCCAAACGCTCGCTGCGCTCTTGGGAAGAGCTGCGCGCGGTGCTGGTCGCCAAGGATTATGTTTATGATCCCGCCGACGGGGTCTTGACCGGCTTTGGCCAGGCCTTTCGCGACTCGGTTTCGCTCTATAGTTTCACCGCGAGCAACGTAAACTCCCTCGCTCCTGCGCTGGCGACGGCCCGGGGCTGGGACCCGGTGCAGACCAGTGCGCTCACGAATTATCAACTTGGGAAAAGCGGTCGGCCAGCCGGAGCGCCCCCGTGGTTTCGGAGTATGGAAGACGTCACGCCCATTCTCGGGGCCAACGCGGATATGACCGGTCTCGATGCCGCCGTAAAATTGGTCCGCGTGCGGGTAACGGTTCGTGAAGGCGCGGGGCTTTTTGTCCTGGATGTCTTGGTTGCGGACGGAGATGCCGTGGCCTTGCCTAAGGCGGCTGAGGCTGCGTCCCCGGTAAGTTTGGCCCAGACCCCGAAGGCGAAGGAGCCAGCCAAGGAGGTGCCGGGGACACCCCGTCAAACCGCCGGCAAATCAGCGACCGGAAAACGCGAGGAAAAGTTGAAGTACCCGTTTCGTATCCTTGAAGTATCGGAAACCAGCGGTCCTCTACCTGAAGTCACCCCAACCCAAGAAGCAGCAGCCGAATCCACTCTTTAATGCGCGCGCTTTCCCGTTTTATTCCCTCCGTCCCTCCGCCCCCGCCCTGTTTGCTGGCCCGTGGGGAGGCCTTTTTTGTGCGGCGCGTGGCCCTGGCCGAAGGTGAACCGGCGACAGCGCAATTGTTGCTCGCCATTGAAGG
>JAIXRU010000198.1 GCA_027485045.1 Opitutaceae bacterium
GCGGCCAGATGGCATTGGCGACTCATCAACGCGACCAAGCCTTTGCCGGAGTTGGTGCCGACGACGGCGAGCGTAAGGCCGGTGCTCTTCTCGACGGCCTCCTTGTTGGGATTGATCACGGCACCGACCGTCGTGGAGGCACCATTTATACGAAATTCTTGAGCGGAAACGAAGGTGGGAGCGATCAACACCAAGGCGGCGGCAAGGCTAAGGAAACGAGCAACGATGAGAGGTTTCATAAGATAAGAAGACGTGTGTGCGGGGTTAGAGACCGTTAACCGCCCTCATACTAAAAAGTATTCAGGCACAATTCACGGGCAGGACTCTTAATCGGCGTTGAGAGCAAAAACTTTAACATCTTACATAAAAAGTATGTTACGATACTGCTACAGTCAGAGTTCCATCCACGGGGTCAGAGACAGGGGTGCGCCTCGGCAGACTTGTTAAACGATAGTCGACGGGATCGACGTAGTTTTTTGGTTCTTCGCGGTTTTGATTGGGTGCAAAGACCCCGTTTGAATTTAGACTATAGTGGCGGGCGTGCGCGTCCCTGCGCACGCGGCAGTGGAGTGGTCGAGCCATCCACGGGCGGAGGGGGCCGCCCGTCCAACTAAAGTCCATAAGCTTGGGGTGCTTGGAATTAGCCGATTCTCAGCTTCCACCCATAACAAAACGGGAAAATCCTATAAAACCTTGATGCCGCATCCGCCGATTTCGAGTGTTTCTACCACGTCAAACAGTGTAACCCACACGGTCTAATCGATAAACCGCACCGGGCGAACTCGATAAAAACAGAATAGCTCCCTGATGGGGACTTCCATTAAGCGTCCACTCATCACCTAGCTCGTGGACCAAGCGGAGCTCACCTGACCGAGTGGATTCAACGATCAAATCCACAACACGCCCCTTGCGGAATGAACCGGAAATCACGAAGCCACCCGAAACGCGAACTCGCTCAAAGGAAATCTCCCGCCAGCCCTTGGGAAGGCGATCTGCAATATGAATTACCCCGTCCCGGCAGGAAACTATCAATTCTAAGATCGCATTGATGGCACCCATCGCGGCATCCATTTGCATGATTTCGTAGGCGTGGTAATCGGCACCCTTGCGGTGATCTGGCCAGGCGAGCGAGCCGTCGTCCCACGCAAAAACTCCCGCCGCGTCGGCATTGTGCAAGGTGGCGTGGCCTTCGTTGGTGAATTGCCTGGCCAGCAAGTGCAGCCAGCTCGTGGCCGCGTCAGGCAAGCCACAGCGGGAACAGAGTATGGACGCCCACGGAACACACCACCCGGTCCAGTTTCCCGCCCCGAGGGTATTCCAGCGGTTCAGGCTGCGGGCCACAATTTTTTGGTGGGCCGGATCGAAGGGATTGATCGTGCAGAAGGGATAAATCGCCGCGAGGTGGCTGTGGTGGCGGTGGCTCTCGGGCAGGTCCTTGCCTTCCCAAAGCGCGATACGTTGAGCCGGTTGTCCGATCCAGCCATAGCTGCCATCCTTGGCATCGACGAGCGAGTAAGGTGCCAGATGGGTAGCGACGTCCGACCAGCGAGGATCTTCGGCCTTTCCCAGCAGTGGCGCGGCGGCACGAAGTAAGCGGATCGTGGCGTGCAGCGCCGCCAGTTGGAAGCTCGCATCGCGACCCCAGCATTTATTCCGATCGGAGCCACCAAACTCGGGGCTCACACTGATCGGGAGGTGATAGCTTTTCTTTCCATTAGCATCCGTTCTGACCTCCAACATGGCAAAATAGCCAACGAAGGAGCCCTCAAGCAATGGCCAGACGAGAGTACGTAAGAACTCGGTATCGCCCGTAAAATCATAGTATTTATACGCTTCGCTCGCCATCCACGCGATGCAGGCCTGATCGATCGTGCCGGCCCAGAAACTACCCATGAGCTGGCATCGGTCGTCCACCGCATGCGGCAGGATCATCGCGCCGGGGGCGCCATAAAAACCCTCGCCGAGGGCGCGCAGGCGAGGGAGCCACCCGCGTATCATGTCCCACAGTGGTTGCATCTCGGCGGCTTGGCCGGTGGCCAGCGCAGCCCCGTAAACGAGCTGCACGTTGATGTTGAAATGATAGTCGTTACTCCAAGGCGGTATAGTGGTGTCCTCCATCCAGGGCCCTTGCAGGGTGGCGGCGGGCGCATGGCGGCGGATCAGCCCGGCCTGGCGATAAAGTCCGTAGTCGTAGTGCCGTTGCAGCGTCGGGTCGGGCAGACTGACGCGGGCGGCGGTGGCCCATAAGCCCGACCAAAACGCGAGGCGGGCGGCGTCGGCGGCGATCACGTCGAAACCCAGCAGGCTGGAATTCACCGCCTCGACCGCATCGGTCCCAAGGGCGGTCGCAAGCAGAAGCAGCCCCGGCTGTTTACGCCAAGCCACCGCGAGCGGCGCGTCGGCGTGGATGGGCTGGAGGAACCCGCCTCCATCGGGATTCTGCCACGCTTCAGGTGGGGCAATGCCGAGGCCGGCCATCGCATTGTCCCGCACCAGATCGTAGGCGGGCAAGAGGCGGATGTTTGTTTCCGAAATCAATTCTCCCTCCATCCAGCAGACTTCGCCCTCGGCGGACTGGCGGAGCCGAAGCAGGCGCGGCGCGGGGTCGTCTTCGTGGCGGGCGATGCGGACGGTCACCATGGCGGTGGCGAGATCTAGCGTGGCGTCTAGCGGCCGCATCCCTTCCGGAAAAGTGATCTCCAAACGTCCGCCGCCCATCTGTTGGGGAAAGGCCGCGCCGCTCGCGCGTTTGGGAAAGAGCGCGGCAAGGGCCGGGTCGTCTTCGGTTTCGAGCGCACGACGAACGCCCGCGAACGTCGTTGAGGGAAGGATGTCCGACCCGCCGCGATGATCCCAGAAGCCGGCGCGGGCGACGGTGAGCAGCAGACTGGTTTCGCCCCAGATAAGCAGGCCTTGCGTGCCATTGCCCAACGGGAGGCCGGCGTGGGGACGGCGCAGAGGAAAATACCAGGTGAGCGGAGCGGGGTTCATGCGTTTAAGAAGGCTAGGCAACCAGGCACCGTGGTGGTATGGCTGTTGTTGTGAAACTGGATGGAAGAATTGATCATGCTCGGGGTAAGGAGCGAAGAAAGAGATGATTTAAAACGTTCGCCTTAAAAAAGAGAGGGCTCACCGAGGAACGAAAACGATTGCTCCGTAGGGCGCGAGGGTGAGTTCGCCGGAGCAGGGGTTTCCGGTTAGCAGATCGTGGCCGGTGCGGTCGTGCAGACCCACGGTCTGCGCGTCGCGGCGGAAATTCAGGAAGAACCAGAACTCCTGGCCGTCGGCGGCGACGCGGCGTTGCAGCGTAACCCCAAGCGGAAGGCTGCCGAGGGGCAGGAGCGGGCGCACGCCGTGTCGCCTCCAGAGCGCGGCCAGAAGCGCGGTGCGCAGACCCTGCTCGGAACGGGCCGCCTGATAGTAAACAAATCCGAGCCCGACCTTGTTCACGGTGAGCGCGGGGTGGCCGGCGTAAAAATCATCGCCGTAGGTCGCGAGGACCTCGGCGGCTTCGAGATGGTTGATCTCGAGTTTGGCGATGGCCTTGAACTCGCCGGTGAGACCAAGCGCGTTGCCGGATTGGCAGACGAAACGGTTGCTTTCCTCCGGGTAAAGGTGGTCGAGCTCCTCGCGGCGCAGGCCGACGAGGCGACGCCAACCGGCGTCCATGCCGCCGGGGAAAACGAGGTCGTTATCGTCCACCCAGCCAGAGAGCACGCCGGTGAGCAGCACGCCGCCGGCCTCGACCCAAGCGGTGAGTTTGTCCACGAAGCCGGGACGCAGCAGGTAGTGCTGCGGCAGGCAGAGAATCCGGTAGCGGCCGAGATCGGTGAGCGGCGAGGAGGGATCGACGACGTCGCAGGGCACGGCGTTTTCCCAATGCTCGCGATAGAGATCGAGTTGCTCCCACGGGTAGTGCGAGCGTCCGCGGCCGCCTTGGGCAACGATCTCGGATTGCATCCACCAGTTGTCCCAATCGAAACCGATCGCGATCTCGGCGCTGCCGAGGCTGCCGGCGACGGGAGCGAGGCGAGTGAGGGCGTCGGTGGCTGATTGCACGTCGGCGAAGACGCGCGAGCCGGGGCCGCCGCTGTTTTCGATCACCGCGCCGTGAAATTTCTCTTCGCCGCCCCGGCCGGCGCGCCACTGGAAATAGAGCGCGCTGTCCGCTCCGTGGGCGATGGATTGGAGCACGGTGAGGCGGTGGATGCCGGGGCGCTTGAGTTTGGGCACGTCCATCCAGTTGGCGGAGCTGGGTGTTGTTTCCATCAACAGCCAGGGCTGGCCGGGCCGGAGGGCGCGGCAGAGTTCCTGGATGAAGGATTGGTAGACAACGGGGTTCCACGCGGTGGCCCAGGGCTCCTTTTTGTCGTGATAGGCCGGATACGCGTCCCAACTGATGACATCGGTGGGCGCGGTGATGCGCCACGCGTCCAGATGCAGGCCGCCGGGATGGAGGTTGATCGCGGTGGGCACGCTGGAGCCGCCGGAGCGGATGGCGGCGATCTCGGCGGCGATGAAGTCACGCCAGTTATCCGAGGTGAAACGCCTCCAATCCAGGCAGATGCCGTGAACCGAGGTGCCCTCGCCGCGGGCGCGCGGGGCGCGGATCTGTTCCCAGGCGGTGTAGGTGCGCGACCAGAAGGCGCTCCACCAGGCGGCGTTGAGGGCATCGAGTGAGCCGTATTTGCGTTGCAGCCAGAGTCGGAATGCCGCCTCGCAGTCCTCGCAGTAACAGGTGCCGTGATACTCGTTGGAGACATGCCAGAGCGCGAGTGACGGATGCCGCCCGTAACGTGCAGCGAGCGCGTGGTTGGTCGCGGCGACTTTCTCGCGGTAGAGCGCCGACGTGGGGCAGAAGTTCATACGTCCGCCGGGCAAAAGACGGACGCCATCCTCACGCACGCGCAGCACCTCGGGGTCGCGGTGGGTGAGCCAATTGGGCGCGGCGGCGGACGGGGTGGAGAGAAAGATTTTCCGCCCGCCGCGTTCCGTGCGTTCAAAGATGTCGTCGAGCCAGCCAAAGTCGTAGCGCCCATCCTCGGGTTCCAGGCGGGCCCAGCCGAAAATATTCAACGATAGGACGCCGATGCCCGCCTCGGGGAAGAGGCGAAAATCTTCCTCGATGATCTCGGGCGAGTGCTGCCACTGGTCGGGATTATAGTCGCAGCCATGAAGTAGGCCGGGGAGACCAAGGACGTTAAGTGGTTTGACGGCGAGTGGGGAGATGGAGGACATGGCGGCCAGAGAGGAAGCGACAGGCTATCTTATTTTAGCTGATCGGCGAGACTAAGGCGTCCGCCCAGATGGCGTGGCCGCTGCCTATGGTCTCCGGATTCCAGGCACGAAGGCGCAGTCGCCGCACGCCGGCGATGGGCAGATCGAGCGCGACAGGTTTACCGGTGGCGCAGAGCAGGTCGGATCGGAAAATCTCCCGGTCATCGGCTTCGACGGAAAAATACGCCTTACCCTCGGACCGGTGCGCGTGCAGGCCGATGGTTGCGGTGAAGCGGGCATACGCGCCGCCAAGAAGATAGGTCACGTCGCTGTCAATGTGGGCGAGCAAGGCCTTGGTGTAATCGCGATCGCCGAGGCGCAAGGCTTCGCCGTCCCACGCGCGATCCTTCACGAGTTCCCCAAAGCCGGTGAAGGCGCGCACGGGATCGCAGTCACTCAAGTGGCACGGGCGCGGTTTTCCAAAACGCAGAACGACTGGATGGGAGTCCGGCGACTGCCCGCCCGCGAGGGCCTCGGCGCGGACGGTGTAGGGTTGTTTCACGCCGGGGAGCGGGATCGGCAGGTCGAGTGCAGTGTCGTCGGTGAAACCCGCCGCCACACCATCGGCATACACGCGGTAGCCATCCGCGCCTGGCACGGCGTCCCATTCGAGGCGCACGCCGACGGGATTAAAAACAGAGTTCGTGTAGCGCAAAGCCCCGCGCAGTGCGGGCGCGGCGGGCGCGGGCTTGGGCGTGAAGATCGAGGCTTCCCACTGGCGCCGGAAGTCGAGCGTGGCCGTCCCGTCACGCATCACGAAGGGCAGCCAGATGTGACGGGTGTCGCGCAGTTCGCCCGGCATCCACCGATCCGCCATGAAGACAAACGAGCCGGAGGGCGCGCCGGTCATGGCGAAGACGGAGGTTGGCTGCGAGCGGTGCGAGTGGACCGCACCGGGGCCGATGAACGGCTCGCCGAGGTTTTCCCAGGGCCCAAGCGGATGCGGCGCGCGGGCGAGCAGGGTGGCGTTGGGGTCCCAGAAGGTGCAACCGGAGGTGAACAGGTAGTAATGGCCGTCGTGTTTGAAAGGCGCAGGCCCCTCACGCAGCCGGTTCACCAGGGCGCGATTCCACGTCACGCCGAGTTTTTCCGGCCGGCGGTAATCGGTGAAATCGTCGCTCAACTGCGAGATGTAGAGTGTCAGAAGATTTTCCGAAACGTGAAACACGTAGGCCTGCCCGTCTTCGTCGAGGAAGAGATTCATGTCCAGGAAGGCATTCCCGTGGGTCCGCTGGTCGCGCGGATCGTCGGCGGGGTAGCCGTAGTCATAGGCGAACGAACGCTGCACGCGCACGAGGCGGAAGGGGCCTTCGGGCCGGTCGGCCACCGCGATGCCCGCACGGGAAAACGTGTAGCCCGATGCATCGAGATGCATCCACATGACGAACGTTCCGGTCGGCGCGTTGAAGAGTACCTTTGGGCGCTCGACGATCTTCGAGGCATGTAGCGGCGAGGCCGGGTCGGGCTCAGCGGCAAGACAGAGGCCGAGGTTTTCCCAATTGAGCAAATCCGTGGAGCGGTAGCAGGAAACTCCGGTGACAGTGGTGACCTTGGAGTTGACGTGGGCGGTTTTGTCCTCGCCATACCAATACCAGAAATCGCCGTGACGGAGCAGCGCACCGCCGTGGGCCTGTATGGGTTGACCGGCGGTATCGAGCCACTGTTCGCCGGGGCAGATGGAGACACCGGGATGATTGTTAGCGGATGGATGGGTCATAAAAGCTTCCTGCATCCATCATACATGGCTGGATGAAGTTGAATCATAATGTGGAGATGAATAAGCGAAACCGCATCAAGCGTCAGAACATTCTCATGAACCCCATGATCGCCGGCGAAAAAAATGGCGCGGCGACCAGTCGGGGACCCCGAGTCAGGGGCAGAATATGGTCGGCCTCTAGCAGCAAAGTTCGAGCGAGATGCAGCCGGATCGTATTTCTATCGTCCGGACCGAAGGATGGTAGTGTTTGGGAAGGTGCAGCGTGACAGTTTGAGGAGTGCGCGAACTTAGTTTTAGCGAAAGCACCCGTCCATTTTGGGACCAGGACATATCCACCCTGATTCCACAACGTGTCGTAATGCCCTGAACGCTTCCGTGAGGCCACGTCTTTGGCAGGGCGGGTAGTAGGCGAATAAAACCGGGGCGCGAGCCGACGAGCATTTCACACACCGCCGAGACGAAGCCCATTCCGGCTTCAATTTGGAAAGGTGGCAGGCCACCCTGACCCCAGAACATTGAAAGACCCTGAGCTCGCCAGTCGTTGCCCCAACTCAGCAGGTTGGGCGTGGTGCAACCGCGCAGTAAGAATTCCAAGTTTTCCAGCGCTCGTTCACCTTGGCCGCTGCGCGCCCAAAGGTTCGCCATGAAAGAAAAACTCCATCCGGCCATGCTGCTCAGTTCATTCTGGCGCAATTCGAGGGCGCGCGCTGCTTGGTTGTAGATTTCCGGTGTGTCTTCCGGGTTGATTTCCCAGCCGGGAAACAGCCCATACAAGTGTGATATATGCCGGTGATTCTGCATGTCAGGCAAATCGGGATGCATCCATTCGCGCAAACCACCCTCGGGATTGATCTGATAATTTGGCAATGTGGCCAGGAGCTGCCGATAGCGCGCTTCCTCCGGATCGGTTACTTCCAAGACTCGTAGCGCTTCCAACACATTGCAAAGCACCTCGCGGCAGACCGCTCTATCCATCGTCGCATCAGCAACCGTGCTCGGTTTCCCGAGGGGTGCGTTCTCTGGGGACATGGAAGGCGAGAAGTGCGCCACGCCGTCGCGCACTTCCACGAAGTCGAGGTAGAAGGCCGCGGTCTCTTGGAGCCAGGGCAACGTGCGCGTGCGAAGGAACTCGCGGTCTCCGGTCACCAGCCAGTGTTCCCACCAGTGTTGCGCCATCCACCCGGCGCCGGCCGTCCAATGGACGAAGTCGCCATGTCGCACTTGCCCATGTGTTCCCATGGAGATGGGCAGGTAAATCCCGCGGCAGCCGAAGAGCTGGCGGGCATTGAAGCGATACTCGTCGAGGAACTGAAAGTAGTAATCCGCCAGCGGTTCGATCAGATGGGCGAGGCCCGTCTGCGGCGCGGGCCAATACGTCATCTGAACATTGATGTCGTTATGGTAGTCGCTGTGCCACGCGGGTCGGTAGTCGCCATTCCAGCGACCTTGTAGATTCGCTGGCCATGAATCTTCGCGGGCCGCCGAGACGAGCAAATGGCGCTGGCCGGCCACCATGCGTTCGACCAGCGCGTTGCTGACATTCCCTTCAAACGCTTCCTGCGTCAGGACGTTGTTCGGCTTGTTGCGGTCTGCTTCGGGGGCGCCGAGATCGAGAGTGAACGTGTCGATGAGCGGTTCGTGAACCGCACGATGCCGCTGAAGAAGCGTTTGGTAATCGGCGGGCAGTGAGGCCAGTTCCTTGAGCAAACGGGGAATCGCGGATTCCGCTGATTCGTCATACCAGCACTTCACGAGGACGAGGACAGACTGGGCATTCTTCACTCCGGTCCAGGGGCCGCCCCAATACTCATCACTGTACGTGTCGCCTCCGCCAACGGGCACGCTCTTGAGCACTGCACCGAATTCGCGGCCATCGGCGTAACGCCCAATGTGGGCGTGCCAGTCGTTTCCCTGGCGTGCATCCCAAGTGATGGGCGGGGTCTCCCGATGTGGACGGCGGCCCGACCCGTAATCCGTTACACCCTCCACGCCGTGCGGCCGCAGGCGGCAGGCCATGTGCAAAGCGCCCGGCTCCCACCCGTCCACAGTCAGGGCGACGACATCATCGGCTCGCGACACAAAGAGGCGGCGCTCATAGCGACGCTCTTTCATGGTCCAGGCGACGACCACCTCGCCGGTTTTCAAGTCGAGCGACGAACGATAATCCCGGGTCACCGCGATGTCGTGATGATGAATCCATATCTCGCCGAGCGGGTGATAGTCGGCCGTCTCGCAGCGGTAGTTAACGCCCTGAAGGATGGATGGGAACACCTTGGCGGCCTCATCCCAACGACCTTCGCTTTGCAGGCGGCGAATGTCCGGGAGATGGGGAGCCAGATTCGGCAGTTCACTGCGCGGCTTTTCGAGCCAGCAGCGGTGATGGTTGATCAGGACCCAATCCTGAACGATGTGGCCAAACACCATGGCTCCCAGCGGTCCGTTGCCGGTGGGGATGGCGTCCTCCCAGCGGGTAGCGGGCTGATTCAAAGAATAAGAAAGGGACATGGTGTGAGTTTCCGAGACGAGGGGGTTGGGTTGAGGTAATCTGGGTTTACCGTGGGCGTTTCGCTTTCACTAGCTCGATCACGGTAATCGAGGCGGGGGATATCGTTAGCGCAGACGGAACCGGTGCAGAAAGTTGAGGTTCGCAGACCCAACTGGGATTGGAGTCGGTGATATCAGATCCGGTAAAGTGTGCATGCTGAGTAATCTGCCATTCAGCAGTGGAAGCCCCGAGTCCCACTAACTCAGGCCCTCGTCGGGCGCGGCGAGCGGGCCGTTCATGCAGGTGATGACGCTGGAAAACCAGCGTTCCTTGATCGAGCCGCGCGCGGTGCCAAAGACCCAATAGTCGTCAGGATGGAGGCGGAGGCGGCGTCCGGCTTGGGCAAAGCGGCGGGGCACGAAGACGGGAAGCAGGCGCAAGATGCCCTGGCCGTGGTCGAAGGTGGAGAGGAGGAGATTTTTCATGATGGTTTGAGCCATAGGTTAGATTTCCACCAGCACCGCCACGGATCGGGCGGGGATGATAACGGTGTTGTTGGTCGGAAGGTCTTGGCCGTCGAGGTCGTCCACGGTGTGAATCCGGAAGCGGGCACCGGGGCGGGCGGTTAGGGAAACCGTGGCGGTGAGGTCGCGGGTGGCGTCTTCGTTGGCGATGACGATGGCGGCTTGGCCGGTTTCGCGGTGTTCAAAGAGCGACCACATTTCCGGGCGGCCGGTTTCGGCGAAGGTGACGGTCGCGCCCTCGGTATGGCGGAAGCGGCCGTCCCAGAGGTAGGCGCGGAGGCGTTGGCGGAGGGCTTGGGCTTTTTGACCGTAGGCCACGGTGGCGGGGAAGTCGCGCAGGCGGCCTTTGAAGTTGATCGGTTCGTAGCAGAGGATGGAGCCGAAGGTGAGGCATTGGTTGATCATCTCGCGGTCGTCGAAGCCGACGATGCAGGCGGCGAAGCGGGCGTCCGGATCCATGAATTTCCAGGCCGGCACATAACGCCCGCTGCCGTAACGGTCGGAGGTGCGGGTGTAGTTGATATGGTAATACTGGGTCATCGGATCGGTGGGGCCTTCGCCGGCCATCAGGAACTCGGGATTGCGCTGGGCGGCGATTTCCCAGGTCTCGGCGGCGGCCTTGAGCGAGCCATTGGGGCCGGGTTCGCCGTAGGGATGGTCGTGGGAGCGGTCGAAGCAGGGCTGGTTCTGCAACACCTCGTCGCATTGCAGGCCGCTGGCCCCGAGATCGAGGAGCTTGTTCAGTTCCTTCATCAAGAACGCACGGGTGGCGGTGGAGCTGTGGCAAAGGTGGACGCCCTTGTAGCGGCTGTAACCGAGGGCGTTGGTGATGGTGGAGTAGTCGTAGCCGCCAAACCACATGGGGTTCCCGCGCATGTCCTTGCAGGCGTGGGGAAGGACATCGCGCTCGAAGTCCGGCAGGTCGAGGTTGGCCCAGCCGATTTTAAAAAAGAGGATGATGCGCACGCCCATGGCCTCGCAGGTGCGGATGGCTTCCTTGAGTTCGTCGTAAGTGCCGAGCAGCGGATTGGGGTCAATGAACGGGATGTTGCGATCCTGTCCGCCGTGGTTGTAGCCGATGAGGTGGATGGCTTTGACGCCGTGTGCGAGGCATTCGGCGGCGATGCCGGGCAGGTCGGTGTAACGGTAGCGCGCGTCGCCCTCGGGCGTGTCCATTTGCAGCGTGAGCCAGGCGTCGGTTTCGGCGGCCCAGGCGGGCAGCGGCTTGGGCTGGAACCAGGACTTGCGCCATACGGCGTAGTGCTTGGCGGCGGTGTGCCAGTCGCCCCGATACGGACGGACGGTGGTGGTGGGTAGAGTGACGCTGGTGCCCGGAGCGACGAAGGGCAGGAAGGCGCGACTGAAGACGAAGCCAGCGGCGCGGCCCGCCAATTCGAGCGCGTCGGGATAGTGGCGCATGTGCAGGCTCTCGGTGTAGCCGGGCTTGAGTTCGGCGACCCAGAGGGAGAGGAAGCGCGGCATGACCTCGTGCTGGCCGAGGTAGAGGCCCTGCTGCGCGTTATCGAGGATGAAAAAACTGGTGCGGTTGGCGTTGTCGTAGGCGACCGGATGTTCAAAGCCCCAGTAGCCGGTGCCGGCGGAGAATCGGTCACCGAAGCGGATGCTGTGGGTCAGGCTGCCCAGCATGTTGAGGTATTTGAGCTGGAGCGGGGCCTCGCCTGCGGGTTCGCGCAAACCGGCGAAGCTGGGTGCCCAGACTTCCTCGATGGTGTAGGTGGAGTGGTTTTCCAGATGGACGGTGAAGAGCGCCGCGCCATCGCCGGAGAGTTCGACGACGAGTTGCGCGGTGATGGGGAGGACGCCCGCTTTGTCCGTGTGGATCGTGTCGTAGCGCAGGGTGAGTTTGCGAGGTCCGTCGAAGGTGGCGGCGGCGAGTGTCTGGTTGGCGGTGTGGGCGGTGTTATTGCCGTGTTCCGGTGTGCGGACGAGCAGGCGCAAGCCAGCTTGCAACGCCGGGTTGTTGACGACGTGCCAGCCGGTGGCCTTGACCAGAAACCGGGTCATAGCCCCGGTGGCGGGATCGAAGGCGAGGTCGAGGTGTTCGTCGGAGAGGGTAATCGTGTTCATAGATAGTCGTTCCAAAATCCCATGGCGGACAAAACCGCCCCGGCGATCAGTTCGTTGCCGAGGGCGTTGTAGTGGACGCCCGAGCTGTAAACGGTGTGGCCGTTCCAGCGGCGATCGAGGGCTTCGGCGCGGGGGTGCAGGTAGGGGCCGACGTCGATCTGGAAACCGCCCCGCGATTCCACGATCTCCCGGGCGATGGCCTGATAGGGAAGGCAGCGTTCGAGGATCGCCCAGGTTTCGGTGTCCGCATGGGGGCAGGGCGGGAAGCCGCCGATATGGATAAAGGCACGGCATCCGGCGGCCTGAAGGCGGTCGCACCACGCAGTGAGGTGGGTGCGAAATTCGTCGAGGGGCAGGCCGATGATGGCGTCGTTGGTGCCGATGGTGAAGAGCACGACGGTCGGCTTGAAGGCGGCGGCGGCATCCACGCGGGCGAGCAGATTGCGGGTAGAGTTGCCGCCGACGGCGAGGTTTTTGCATTCGAGGGCGAGATCCGGACGGTGGACAAAGAGCCACTCGTCCACCCGATGGGCCCACGTGGTGTCCCACCCCATCAGGCGGCCGTAATTGTTTTTCAGACCGTCGGTGAGGCTGTCGCCTTCGAAGAGGACGCGGTCGTGGGGATGGAAGAGGAAGGGACTCATCGAGGAACCTGATCGGAGGGTTGGTCAGGATTCATCTGCTGTGCTGCCTGCATAAAAAGTCCCATGCTCGTGGTGTAGTAGGCCTGCCAGAAGCCGGAGGATTCGTAGATCGTGATATGGTCGGGATCGACGAGGCGCGCCGGCAGCATCTCACGAAGTTCGTGGGCGTAGCCGGGCCGGTCGCCGAGGCGGGCGGCGGAGAGTTGAAAAGCGAACAGCGTCCAGCCGTCATAAAAACCGGTCGGCACGCCGCCGTGCCGCTGATTGTCGCGTTCGCTGGAGCAGATTACGCGGCGCTGACGGTAGGCCGCGAGCGTGGCCGCATCGGGATCGCGCCCGAGCGGGAGAAGCCAGAGCGGGTTGAGTTGCACGGGGTGCTTTTGGCGGCGGGGCGCAAACGGGATGGATTCGTTGGCGGCGTAAACGTGGTAGTCGGGGTGGAGCAGACGCCCATAGGCGAGGCCGTCCGCCAAAACGGCGGTCCACGCGGCGGACTCGGCGTCGGCGAGACCGAGTTGCGCGGCCAGGCGAACGGCCTCGCGCAGGGTGTATTCGGTGGCGAAGAGCGCGCAGAGGTAGTTTTTGGCATTGGGGCCGCCAAACTCGTCCTGGCCCATCGAAGGCGTAACGACAACGGAATGGGTGCCGTCGGCCTCGCGTTGCAGGCAGGCGAAAAGGAAACGCGCGCTTTCGCGCACCACCGGCCACGCGACGGCGGCGGTCCACGCGGGGTCGTTCAGCGCGGCGGCGGTTTCGAGCGCCATCTTCGCCGGATAAGCGGCGTTATGGATCTCGAACTGGAACTCATTGGGCACGCCACCGTCCTCGGGGCGGAAAAGCCGGGCGTCGGGGCCGATGGGGTATTCCCACGACCAGCAAACACCGGGTTTGCCGTAGAACTCGCGGGTGAGCCGCAACTGATCGGGCAGGCAGGCGTGGTAAAATTCAACGTGCGCGCGCGTGATGTCGCTATGCCCGTGGGCCAGCAGGGCCGGGTGAATGTAGGCGAGATCCTGGGGGAAATGGCGGCCCCAGGCGTTGCCGGTGAAGCCCATCGGCGGGGCCGGGCAACGGACATCTGGCGCGTAACTACACAGCAGGTGATAGTGGCTACGTTGATACAACGCGGAGTGCTCGGGTGAGAGCCCTGCGGGTTGCTCGGTCAAGGTGCCCCAGCGGAGCTTCCACGCGGCGGCGGCATGGCCCGACCATGCGGCATCGGTCATTGCGGCGACCGCGGTGAGGCGTGCTTCCAGTTCTGCCCGGCGCGAAGCAGGTCCCAGAGCCAGCGTGATCGTGGCCGAGCCCTCGGCGGTCGCGAGTTCGAGCCGGAGTTGGTCACCCGCCGCCGCCGCTCGCAGATCGCCGACGTGGCGCACAAGGCAGAGTCCGTGACTGGTGCCGCGCGTGATTTCAAAGGCAGAACACCCTGCGCCGACTTCGAGCTGCGTGACGGCGGGCAACTCATCGCCGTAGTCGGTGGCAAAACTCCGCACCGGCTCGATGCACAGGGCGGGGCGTGCGTTGCCCGACCAGGTAAGGTGCAGGCGCAGTAAATCGCGGTCGTCCTCTGCCGGACTGGCGGACGCGATGAGGTCGTAGGAAAAGCCGGAGCACGCGAAGTGCGTCTCCAAGCTGCCGGTCGCGAGGCGCAAGTGTTGGCGATAGACCTGCGGCTCGCCGAGGTCGCGCGACCATACCAAACGCGTGAGCGGCACCTGGGAGTCGAAGCCATGCCGACCGCGATGCCAGACCTCAGCGTGCGCGAGACGGGTGTGCGAGACGCGTTTGGCGGCCGGATCATCGTCGGCGCGGTGTTGCAGGCCGTAAGAGTCGAAGCAACCACCGCACCGACCGGTGCCAAGAGTGAGGTTGGTGCTTTTGTCCGGCTCGACCGGCCAGTGGGTGCGAAGGATGTCTGCGTGCGTAGGTGTCATAGAAAGTGTGATGTTAACTATCCAAAATCATCACGCCGCCCGCATCGGCGTAGGTGAATTCGAGGTGGAGTTGATCGTGCGAGCAGCGTGCTTTCAGCGGGCGATCGGAGAATTGCTGACGAATGCGCGAGGCCGCACAGGGCACGGCGACGGTGGAAGCGGGGCCGGCGAACGTGTGCCAAACGACGAGGGTGCGCCCAAGCTCGGGGGCGCGGCAGAGCGCGACCTGCCAGCCGGAGAGGTGGCGGTAACTGGGATTCCATACGCCGTGACGGCTCCAATGACCGGCGGCGATGATGGGCGCGGCTTCGTGGTAGAGCGCGATGGCGCCTTGGGCGAAGGCCCACTGTTCCGGGCTCAAGGAATGCACATCGCCGGAGAGGCACATGCGGCCAAGAAAGGTGGCCGCGAGTGAGTAGGCGAGGCGCTGGTGGCTGTCGGCCGGGCGAAGCACCGCCCAGATCTGATTTTGCCGGGCAGGAATGAGCCGGTGCAGATTGGCCGCGATGAGGGGAATGTCGTTCGTCTCGTGCGCGTCGCTGAAGGAACTCATGGCGGTGAGTTCCATCATGGAGGGTTCGAGCCGGTGGCCGCCGGAGGAGCAGTTTTCGATCACCAAGTCGGGGAGTGCCTCGCGCATGGTTTTAAAGAAACGCTGCACGCCGTCGAGGTGTTGGCGAAGGGCTTCGCCGGGGGACTCCGCGCCGTCGCAACCGAAGCCGATGCTGTCGTTGTAATCCACTTTGAGGTAGCCGAGATGATTCTCGCGGAGCAGGCCGATGACTTTTTTCGAGAGGTAGTCGTGAACCCACGGGTCGCGGAAATCCCAGAAGCGGCGGTTGCCCACCTGGAGCGGCCTCCCGTCGCGGTGAAGTTGGTGGCTGGTTTCGTCCCAGGCCTTGGCCCCTTGGTTGATGACTTCGAATTCAAACCATATTCCGGGAATCAAGCCCCGGGCGCGGATTGCGTCGGCGGTGGCGCGGAGACCGTCCGGGAAGATGGCGTCGTTGATGATCCAGTCGCCGTTTTGCTGGATGCCGGGGCCGGGGCGTTGCGCCCAGCCGTCGTCGATCACCAAGTAACGGATACCGGAATTCTGGAGACGGTCGGCGAGGGCGATTAGGTTTTCGTGGGTGGGGTTGCCCCAGGTCGTGCACCACTCGTTGAAAATGATCGGCAGGGAGCGTTCTGATTCCGGCGTCTGCCGAAGGACGGCGGCGTCGAGATGGCTCGTGATGCGGTCGCAGGCCGAATCGAGATCGCCAGCTGCGACGGTGAGCAGGGCCTCGGGGGCGGAGAAGGATACGCCGGGGGCGAGGGTTTTTGTCCAATGGCCGAACTCACGATCGGCGAGGCCGCCGGAGAGGGCGAGTTGGTCGGCGCGTCGATAGAGTTCGAATTGCCAGGAACCCGGATGAGCCAACTGGGCGGCCCAAGTCACCCCGGCTCGGCGGTCTTCCAACCCGAGGCGGGGAAACCAGCCATTCGTAGGCAGGGAGCCAACCTGCCCGAAACGCTCGGCGCGAATGCCGTGGACGCCCCAAGAGGGCTCCATGTGCAAGTCCTCGATGCGTTCGGAAATCGGGCGCCCCTCCGCGCTCCAGGCGCTGCGAAAACGGTGAACCCACAGGCGATCCGGGGCATCGTTGGAGGCGAAGGGCGTCAGGCCGCCGAGCGAAAACGAAGTGAGCAAACCGAGCGTGATCGGGGCATCGCCGGTATTGCGAGCGGTGGTGCGCACGCTCAGGCAAGCCGAGCCTTCGCGGTGGGTGAGTTCGTGAATACATTCCAGGCCGCGCTCGTCGGCCAGCACGGTGCGGATGGTGGTGAGGGGGCCGTCGCGCTCCACGCTTTGCCCCCGCCAGCGCAGAGCTTGGGTTGAGGGGCCGGCACGCAGGGTGCGACCTTGGGAGTAGGCACCGTTGGCCGGATCGTCGAGGCGGTGGACATGCACCAGCGGATCCACTTCCCACGCCCGCACCGGCAGCCAAGTGGCGGGCAAGTTGGTGACGGCGGGATCGTCGAGGTGTTCGCGGGGCACGACGAGCGCAGGGGCGAGCGCGGCCGGGACGAGGAAAAAACCGACGCGCTCGGGCTCGTGGGCGGGCGACTGGTAGCGAACCAGCATGTCGCCGAGCGTGAATTCAGAACGTAGAATGATGGGCATAGAAAAAAGTGGCGGGAAACGAAGGTTACCAAAACCCGCTAAGGTGAGGAAGCGCCGGCCGAAAAATGCGCGCCGAGAGTGAGCACCGTGATGGAAAGGGGAGGAAGTTCCACGCCTTCTAGCGACACGGCATATGCGGGCAGCTCGGTCAGTGAGGAAGAAGGCGATTCTGACGAAGTGGCAGACAAACAGTGTAGGAATTCCACGCGAGGCGCGGGCACGTGGTCCAACTTGAGTCGGATGCGGTGCGGACGGGTATCTTTGTTCAAAAGAAAAACCGCCAAACGCCCCGCTGTCGGGGATGCACTCGCGTAGGCGTGAACCATCTCGGTCCCGGTGGCGGCGACGAGCTGTTGGCCGATGTGACGTCCCCAGAGACCGAGGGCGTTGCCCATGGGTGTGAGGTGGTTGTCGGGCGTGAGAGCGTCGTAGACTTTGAGCGGCCCGGCCTCGTCGTTGTGAATCCAGCGCGTGACCCACTGATGGAGTTGCGTGACGCGCGGCTGAAGCAAGGTCTGGCCAATGATATCGAACATCACCAGCGCGTGACCGTGGTCGGCGACGTTGGGCCATTTTTCGGTCTTTGCCCAATCAATGGGACTCGTTTCGGTGACAAGAAATTCGATCCGGTTTTTGTCGGTGGGTGCGAGGCCGGATTGTTGCAGGAGCGCCTCGGCCTCCTGGATCGGTCCGGCGAAATTCTGTTTGCGGGACCGAAAGGTTTCGTAGCCGTCTTTCCAGCCGAAGGTCGGGTAGTTGTGCAGGGAGACAAAATCCACCTGCTCCCAGAGTTCTGGGAAGGCGAGCAACTCGGTCAGGCGTTTGTTTTGCCAGACATTGATGCCGATCTTGATGGCGGGATCCTCGGCTTTCATGACTCGGGCAAAAGCGACCACGTCCTCGGCATACTGTTTAGCGCCAGGATCGCCACCACTGTGGGCCTCGGGGACGATGTCGCTCTCGTTGCCGATCTCCCAATAGCGGATGTTTTGGCCCTTGGTAACGTTTGCGTAATGCACCCAAGCGGCCGCCGAAGCGATGAGGTCCGGCAAGGCGGGCCGGGTGTCGCCTTCGCCTATCTTTTTGTAGGCGGAATCGTAGGCGACGATGATGACCGGCGCTGCCCCGGTGGCTTTCACCAAATCGAGGAAGGCGTCAAAACCCATGACGTCCGGCCGAGGTTGAAAATCTGGCGTCGAGAAACGCACATCCTGAGACGGCCACAACCCGGGACCGCGCAAGGCCCACTGCGGACGCGCCGCAGACTGGATCGGAAAGGGCGGAACGGCCCAGAGGTAGGAATCCCCGAGTTCGCCTTCGGGGAAGCGCAGGTTGCCCACTCCCAAATCCTTCAGGGCGGAAGTCAGGGGGCGGCTGCCGGCGGGACGTTTGGAGTCCGAATCCATCAGGTGATTTACGTTTATGCCGATGGGATTGCGGTCAAAAGTCCGCAGAACATTGGAGGCATCGACCTTGATGACGTCCTGCGCCGCCAAAGGCAAAGCGACCAGCACGGCGAACGCTAAGGCCGCCGCCAAGACACAACGCGGATCAGAGATCGTGGCCATGATTGCTTATGACTTCGCGATACCACAGCGCCGAGTCTTTGAGTGTGCGGGTTTGGGTTGGGAAATCCACGTGGACGAGGCCGAAGCGGGGTTTATAACCCTCGGCCCACTCAAAGTTGTCCATAAGTGACCACTGGAAGTACCCGCCGGTCGGGATGCCCTCGGCGGCTGCGCGTTTGAAACCGCGCAAGTAGCGGTGCAGGTAGTCGATACGCGCGCCGTCATGCACGCAACCGTCCAAACCGACCCAGTCGCCGCTGCAAAACCCGTTCTCCGTGACGACCAGGGGAAGTTTTCCGTGGCCATAGCGCTCGTTATAGAAGCGGCATTTCCAGTAAAGCGCATCGGGCGCGAGCATGAGCCAGGAAAGCTGACCGGTGGGATGTTCGTGCGGATAAGGAAGATCCTCGGGGGCGGCCCCAACCGCAGTGCCACCTCCGCCAAGTGACGTGGCACCAGCCCCGTTGGCCGGAGCGGGCTGGGCTCCAGCCCGCACCCGCACGCCGGAGTAACAGTTGAAGCCGATAAAATCCAAGGGCTGGTGGATGGTCTTCAAATCCGCATCCGACGGATTATGCCACTTGGGTCCAAAGACGGCAGGGGCCTCCACGGGGTAACGGCCCAGATAGACGGGATCGAGCCATAGGGGAATGTCCCACAGCGATTGACCGCTGACGGTGAAGAGAGAACGCCGGGCGGCTTCGATATTCTCGGGCGTCTCGGTATCGGGAATCTTGGCGTAACCGGCCGGGGCCATGCCGATTTTCACCGAGCCGGGGCAGGCCGCTCGCAGCGCCTGCGTGCCGGTGCCGTGCGCGAGCAAGGTATGATGCACGCAACGCAGCGACTCGCTCACAGAGAGTTTCAAACCAGGCGCGTGGTTGCCGTCGCGGTAGCCGCAAACGATAAACACGGACGGCTCGTTGAGCGTCATCCACCAATTCACGCGATCACCCAAGGCGGCACCGACGGTTGTCGCGTAGTCGGCGAACCACGACGCGATTTCACGGTTCATCCAGCCACCGCGATGATGCAACGCAAGCGGCAGATCCCAGTGATAGAGTGTAACGAAGGGCTCAATGCCGGCGGCGAGCAACTCGTCCACCAGAGCGCGGTAGAAATCGAGCCCGGCTTGGTTAATCCGTCCGCTGCCCTCGGGGAAAATCCGAGACCAGGAGATGGAAAAGCGGTAGGCTTGCAGGCCGATGCTTTTCATCAAAGCGACGTCGGCCTTCATGCGCCGGTAATGGTCGCAGGCGATGTCGCCGGTCGCTCCGCCGGCGATGGCACCTTCCTTGCGGCTCATCATGTCCCAAATGGAAGGCCCTTTACCGTCGGCGGTGGGACTGCCCTCGATTTGATACGCGGCGGTGGCGGCACCCCAGAGGAAATTGGCGGGGAACCCTTTTGCGGTGGTTGGAAACGTTGGCATAGTGAGGAGGTGAATAAGGGGGCTAGATAGTGGTGACGTTCACTTTGATCGCTCGGAGCACGTTCCAAGAAACCGGGGGAAGTGTCCCGGGGGTCGGAGCCGGGCGGGGCGATACGCGATCCGGGCGGTCGGCGGTGTTGACTGCGCACGGGTCGGCATCGGCAAGCGTGAGGTGCTCGCTAATGCGGAAGTTTTCCGGAAGTTCCAGCGGCAGGGCGTCCGTAGGATGGCGATTGATGGCAAAAACCGTGATTCCGTCCGTAACTGGATCGCGAACTGCGACGGTATCCAGATACGGCACCGCGCCGAACTCCTTGGTCTCGTAAGTCGGGCTTTCGACCCGAGAAAAGACGACCTCTCCCCTGCCCCATTTCGAGGCGTGCAAAAAGGGATAAAAAATGGTCTGCCGCCAGGCGGGGCCACCGGGCACGGTCATGATGGGGGCGATGACGTTGACGAGTTGCGCAAGGTTGGCGATGCGCACACGGTCGGCGTTGCGCAGAAGACTGATGATAAGCGAACCGAAGATAACCGCCTCGGCGACGGTGTAAGTTTGCTCGACCTGGGCGGGGGCGTGGTCCCACGGCTTGAAGCCGGTCGGGTGCATGTTTTTCCAGTGCCAGACATTCCATTCGTCGAAGGCGAGATGGATGTCCTTTTTGCCGCGCTTGAGAGCTTTTACGTAGTCACAGGTGGCGGCGATGGTGCGAATCATCGCATCCATACGAAGGCCGACGGCTAGGTATGCGGGCAGATCGGGCAGTTCGTGGTCGTTGACGTATATGTGGAGCGAAACGTAATCAAAGAACTCGTAGGTGTGTTCGAGCACGATGCGGTCCCACTCGGGGTAGGTCGGCAGACCGGCGCTGCAACTGCCGGCCACGACAAGTTCGAGCGTGGGGTCGCACTGCTTGAGCGCGCGGGCGGTTTCGCAGGAGAGGCGACCGTATTCCCCGGCGGTTTTGTGGCCCATCTGCCACGGGCCGTCCATCTCGTTGCCGAGGCACCAGAGCCGGACGTCGTGGGCATTCGGATACCCGTGCGCTTTGCGCAGGTCGGAAAGGGCGGTGCCGCCTGAGTGATTGCAATACTCCCAGTAGGCGAGCGCCTCGGAAACGCCGCGCGTGCCGAGATTAAAGGCGAGCATGGGTTCGCAGTCCACGGCGCGGCACCAGGTGATAAATTCGTTGGTGCCAACGGTGTTTGGCTCGGTGGTGCGCCAGGCGGGGTCGAGTCGCACCGGGCGTTTTTCCACGGGGCCGACGCCGGGCCCCTCTCGCACCAGCCGCGGCTTCACTTCAAGCCCGCCGTTGGCGACGCGCGCCATCATCACCGCGAGTTGCAGCGGGCTGGCGAGCAGGTCGCCCTGTCCCATGGCCGTGTTGAGCACGATGCCCGCCGGCATGGCATCGCGGCGCTTGGATTCCCACCACGCCTTGTCGGGCACCACGCCGGGCGAGACCGAGGGCACGCCGATGTCGTACTTCACGCCCAGGCCCAGCATGCGCGCATGATCGGCCAGCGACTGCTGACCGGCGCGCAGCGCCACCTGGTAGAAGTAGCAGTCGCACGAGCCCTTCATGGCGGCGTGCATGTCCACTGAGCCGTGGCCCTTGCGCTGCCAGCAGTGGAAATTGCGCCCGCCGAACGGGAAGTAGCCGGGGCAGTTGACGCGGTAGCTGGTGGGCACGCCCGCATCGAGAGCGGCGATCCCGGTGCAGATCTTGAAGGTGGAGCCCGGCGAGTACGCGCCCGTCACCGCCTTGTGGAAGAGCGGCTTGTAGGGATCCTCGTTCAGCTCCTTGAACCGGGCGGTGGAGATGCCGTTGACGAACTCGTTGGGGTTGAAGCCGGGCGAGGACGCCATGGCGATGAGATCGCCTGTCAGCACGTCCATCACCACGCAAGCGCCCGACAGCCCCGCCATCCGTTCCATGGCGGCGCGCTGCACCTCGGCGTCGATGGTCAGCACCACGCCGCGGCCGGGCTTGGGATCGCGCGTCTCGCCGCCGAGTTCGTTGACCACGCGACCGGCCGCATTGACCTCCACCATCCGCCAGCCGGCTTCACCGTGGATGTCGTTCTCCAGCGAGGCCTCAAGACCGGACTTGCCGACACGGAC